>NZ_NCUX01000022.1:0-200 GCF_002096615.1 Streptococcus oralis subsp. dentisani | reverse complement strand
ACATCAGTATCTGCAAGTGAATCAGCTTCAGCTTCTGTAAGCTCAAGTCAATCAGCTAGCGCATCAGTATCAGCAAGCCAAAGCACTTCAGCATCTGTATCAGCTAGCCAAAGCACTTCAGCATCAGTAAGTGCAAGCGAATCAACTAGCGCATCAGTAAGCTCAAGTCAATCAGCTAGCGCATCAGTATCAGCTAGCCA
>NZ_NCUX01000021.1:0-204 GCF_002096615.1 Streptococcus oralis subsp. dentisani | reverse complement strand
TGAAGCTGATTCACTTGCAGATACTGATGCGCTAGTTGATTGACTAGCTGATACAGATGCTGAAGCTGATTGACTTGCTGATACTGATGCTGAAGCTGATTGACTTGCAGATACTGATGCTGAAGTGCTTTGGCTTGCAGATACTGATGCTGAAGTGCTTTGGCTTGCTGATACAGACGCTGAAGCTGATTGGCTTGAGCTTAC
>NZ_NCUX01000020.1:0-213 GCF_002096615.1 Streptococcus oralis subsp. dentisani | reverse complement strand
ATCTGCAAGTCAATCAACTTCAGCGTCTGTAAGCTCAAGTCAATCAGCTTCAGCGTCTGTATCAGCAAGCCAAAGCACTTCAGCATCAGTATCTGCAAGCCAATCAGCTTCAGCATCAGTATCAGCAAGCCAATCAACTTCAGCTTCAGTATCAGCTAGCCAAAGCACTTCAGCATCTGTATCAGCTAGCCAATCAGCTAGCGCATCAGTATC
>NZ_NCUX01000017.1:0-220 GCF_002096615.1 Streptococcus oralis subsp. dentisani | reverse complement strand
CAAAGCGCTTCAGCATCTGTAAGTGCAAGTCAATCAACTTCAGCGTCTGTATCAGCAAGCCAATCAACTTCAGCATCAGTAAGCTCAAGTCAATCAACTTCAGCATCTGTAAGTGCAAGCGAATCCGCTTCAGCATCTGTAAGTGCTAGCCAATCAACAAGCGCATCAGTATCAGCTAGCGAATCAGCAAGCGCATCAGTATCTGCAAGTCAATCAACTT
>NZ_NCUX01000016.1:0-248 GCF_002096615.1 Streptococcus oralis subsp. dentisani | reverse complement strand
AAGCGCGAGCCACTCTGCGTCAGTATCAGCAAGCCAAAGCGCTTCAGCATCAGTAAGTGCAAGCCAATCAGCATCTGTATCAGCAAGCCAATCAGCAAGCGCCTCTGTATCAGCAAGTCAAAGTACTTCAGCATCAGTAAGCGCGAGCCAAAGTGCCTCAGCTTCAGCATCTAACGACCAGAACTCAGCTTCTATCTCAGCAAGCGCGAGCCACTCTGCGTCAGTATCAGCAAGCCAAAGCGCTTCAG
>NZ_NCUX01000018.1:0-259 GCF_002096615.1 Streptococcus oralis subsp. dentisani | reverse complement strand
TGGTCGTTAGATGCTGAAGCTGAAGCACTTTGGCTCGCGCTTACTGATGCTGAAGTACTTTGACTTGCAGATACTGAAGCTGAAGCTGATTGGCTAGCTGATACAGATGCTGAGTGACTTGCACTTACTGATGCTGAAGCTGATTGGCTAGCTGATACAGATGCTGATTGGCTTGCACTTACTGATGCTGAAGCGCTTTGGCTTGCTGATACTGACGCAGAGTGGCTCGCGCTTGCTGAGATAGAAGCTGAGTTCTGGT
>NZ_NCUX01000019.1:0-263 GCF_002096615.1 Streptococcus oralis subsp. dentisani | reverse complement strand
CTCAAGCTTGTGCTTGCTGATACTGAAGCACTAATTGAAGCTGACACGCTGTTGCTCAAGCTTGTGCTTGCTGATTCAGATGCACTAATTGAAGCAGACACGCTGTTGCTCAAGCTTGTGCTTGCTGATTGGCTAGCACTGATTGAAGCTGACACGCTGTTGCTCAAGCTTGTGCTTGCTGATTGGCTAGCACTGATTGACGCTGATACGCTGTTGCTCAAGCTTGTGCTTGCTGAGTGGCTTGCACTGATTGACGCTGATAC
>NZ_NCUX01000014.1:0-272 GCF_002096615.1 Streptococcus oralis subsp. dentisani | reverse complement strand
CTTGTGCTTGCTGATTGGCTAGCACTGATTGACGCTGATACGCTGTTGCTCAAGCTTGTGCTTGCTGAGTGGCTTGCACTGATTGACGCTGATACGCTGTTGCTCAAGCTTGTGCTTGCTGATTGGCTAGCACTAATTGAAGCAGACACGCTATTGCTCAAGCTTGTGCTTGCTGATTGGCTCGCACTAATTGAAGCTGACACGCTGTTGCTCAAGCTTGTGCTTGCTGATTGGCTAGCACTAATTGAAGCAGATACGCTGTTGCTCAAGCT
>NZ_NCUX01000013.1:0-290 GCF_002096615.1 Streptococcus oralis subsp. dentisani | reverse complement strand
GTACTTTGACTTGCAGATACTGAAGCTGAAGCTGATTGGCTAGCTGATACAGATGCTGATTGACTAGCACTTACTGATGCTGAAGCGCTTTGGCTCGCACTAATTGACGCAGAGTGGCTCGCGCTTGCTGAGATAGAAGCTGAGTTCTGGTTGTTAGATGCTGAAGCTGAGGCACTTTGGCTTGCACTTACTGATGCTGAAGCGGATTGGCTTGCTGATACAGATGCTGATTGGCTTGCACTTACTGATGCTGAAGCGCTTTGGCTTGCTGATACTGACGCAGAGTGGCT
>NZ_NCUX01000011.1:0-325 GCF_002096615.1 Streptococcus oralis subsp. dentisani | reverse complement strand
GATTGACTTGAGCTTACTGATGCTGAAGTTGATTGGCTTGCTGATACAGACGCTGAAGTTGATTGACTTGCACTTACAGATGCTGAAGCGCTTTGGCTTGCTGATACAGATGCTGAAGCTGATTGACTTGCAGATACTGATGCGCTTGTTGATTGGCTAGCTGATACAGAAGCTGAAGCTGATTCACTTGCAGATACTGATGCGCTTGTTGATTGGCTAGCTGATACAGAAGCTGAAGTTGATTCACTTGCAGATACTGATGCGCTTGCTGATTGGCTAGCTGATACAGATGCTGAAGCTGATTCGCTTGCACTTACAGATGCTG
>NZ_NCUX01000031.1:107035-176051 GCF_002096615.1 Streptococcus oralis subsp. dentisani | reverse complement strand
CTTGCTGATACTGACGCAGAGTGGCTCGCGCTTGCTGAGATAGAAGCTGAGTTCTGGTTGTTAGATGCTGAAGCTGAGGCACTTTGGCTAGCACTTACTGATGCTGAAGCTGATTCACTTGCAGATACTGAAGCTGAAGCTGATTGGCTAGCTGATACAGATGCTGAGTGGCTTGCACTTACTGATGCTGAAGCGCTTTGGCTTGCAGATACTGATGTTGAAGCACTTTGACTAGCTGATACTGAAGCTGAAGCGCTTTGGCTTGCTGATACTGATGCTGAAGCTGATTGACTTGAGCTTACTGATGCTGAAGCACTTTGACTTGCAGATACTGACGCTGAAGCTGATTCACTTGAGCTTACTGATGCTGAAGCACTTTGACTTGCAGATACTGACGCTGAAGCACTTTGGCTAGCTGATACAGACGCTGAGGCTGAGCGACTTGCGCTAAGCGATGCACTCGCTGAGGCACTGGCCGAACGGCTTGAGCTCACGCTTGCTGATGCTGAACGACTTGCGCTAAGTGAGGCACTCGCTGAACGACTTGAGCTTACGCTCGCTGAAGCTGAGCGACTTGCACTAAGTGATGCACTTGCTGAACGGCTTGCACTAAGTGAGGCACTCGCTGAGGCACTTGCCGAACGGCTTGAGCTTACGCTCGCTGAGGCTGAGCGACTTGCGCTAAGCGATGCACTCGCTGAGGCACTTGCTGAACGGCTTGAGCTTACGCTTGCTGAGGCTGAGCGACTTGCACTAAGCGATGCACTTGCTGAACGGCTTGAACTTGCGCTTGCTGAGGCTGAACGACTTGCGCTGAGTGATGCACTCGCACTTTGGCTTCCTGATACAGAAGCAGATACGCTACGGCTCACGCTCGCACTGGCTGAGGCACTTTGGCTCGCACTGGCTGACGTTGATGCACTAATACTTGCTGAGATAGATGCTGACGCACTTTGACTAGCACTAATTGACGCAGAGTCACTCGCGCTCAAACTCATTGATTCTGAAGCTGACTGTGTACTTGTTGATGCTGACGTTGATTGACTTATAGATGTAGATTGACTCTCATATCGAGGGTTACGAGTAACATTGAAGCTTATTGTAGCTTGATTGACCACTCCTTGACCACCTGCGCCACTAACTCGTACATTGAACAATACCAAGTTCCCTTTGACAGGCGTTGGATAACCCCACATAGTCAAACGTGGTAAATATCCAATCTGACCTTGTTGACTCCGTACTTGCACAACATCCAATCGATAGTTAAGACCAAGTTGTTTCAAACGATTAGTGTCTGTCTCAGAAATATAGAGGGCATCTCTAGCAATATGCTCCTGCTTCCAAGTACCATTAAAGTGCTTGTTTTGTCCATTATGGAAATAAACATGTGTCTCAGGCATTGGTTTATAAGCTGTTTGATCAGGAATTGGATATCTCTTGGCATATTGACCATTTGGTGTATCGGTAAGAAATACACCAGCTTCAGAGTCAATAATACCTGGAATACCTTGGCGGAAACCAGAGTAACCCTTTTTCGGTGCAGTTGTTACTTGCTTATCTGCCGCTTGGTCTTTCTCAGCTTGCTTGGTTGTATCCTTACCTTGGGCTTGGTTCTTGTCTGCTACAACACCAGCTGCGATGTTGTTGCTAGTCGTTGCTGCTTGGCTTGTGCTAAGAGCTGCACTTGCCAAGCTTTGGTTAGCACTACCTGATACAAGACTTGCCGCAGGGTTGACCTTAAGGTTGAGCGATGCTGAAGCTGAGGTAGACACAGAAGCCTGAGCTGATGGTTCGCTAACAACTGATGTACTCTCAACTACAGAGGCAGGTGCTTGAGTGCTTGCTGACTCTGATGGTGTAGAGCTTACTGATGCAGAGGCTTTTGCACTTGCTGAAGCTGATACAGGAGCTGATGTTGATTGGCTCGCTGACTCAGATGCTGGAGCAGTTGACTGACCTGCTGATGTTGAAGTACTTGCAGATGCTGACTGACTCGCTAAGACTGACTGACTTGCTGAGGCAGATTGACTGACTGAAGCTGACTGACTCGCACTCGCTTGAGCCTCAACAGATTGACTGACTGATACAGAAGCTGAGGCAGATGCTTGTTCTGCTTGAGCTTTCTTTACTTCTGCTTGCGCTTGAGCGATGATTGAGTTAGTACTTGTCTCAGTTGTTTCAGCTGCTTTTGGTTCAGCAGCGATGACTGTTTTATCCTTTTCTGTATACTCAGATGTTTCATCCGCATAAACAGTTTGCTCTTGAGTCATCACAAATCCTGCAGCCCCCGCGGCCAGGATTCCCCCTATACCCGCTAGTGTGTTAAAACTAAGGTGTGCGTGATCAAGTTCTTCAGTGTCTGATAGGGTACTAGAGACAACTTCGCCCATCCCACCGATACGGAAGAGATCCAATTGAGAGTTCGAGGCTTTTACCCAGTTTTTACCCGACTTGTAAAGCTTATAACGCTTTTTCTCATCTACGATCTCGAAATCTTTGTTAAATTTTTTACTTCGAAACATTTGATTCCTTTCTTTTATCCAATTGCGACCCTTTGTTAACCTCATGATCATTAACAAAGCGTAGTTGCGCTGCCCTCTCAAAACCAAAGCCAATAAAAGCCACAGTCAGTCTCAGTTTTTATCCCTTTGACTCAGAAAAAGCAGATCCCATATGGAATATACCAGTCGTTCTTATCTAGTATACACCACTTATCATTTTACCAAAACGGATTGCCCTTTTCAAGTAATTATATGCGAAATGACAAATGAAAACACTTAATTTTTGTTAAAAATTCGCTTTTAGAGTTCAAACTATTGAAATTCTCTTACGATTTTCGAAATCAAGCCCATTAATACTTCCAATAAACATGACTAAACCATCATTAGAAGAGATCATTTCTTTTGTAAATCCCATACTTTTAATCGTTTTTCAGACGTTTTCGAAAGATACAGATGAGGACAAGATTATTAACGCTTTGGAACACCCTGTTCTCATACAAAACGGGAAGCCACTATCAACCTTATCATAGTCATTAAACGAAATGCCTTTGATTGTTAGAACTTTGGCAATGTCAAAACAAAAATTTTCATAGCTTTAAACATGACAAAAGAGAGAACCAGTCTGATTCCCTCTATGCTTCGTTATATGTCACCCACTACAGTTTCCACTTATTCCCATTCTAATCGGCACTCGACCAAAATTCTGCTCTGCTATACTTGGGTGTCCTAGTCGGTAAACCTGGTCTGCCTTTTGAGTCATAGCATCCCAAGGTTCTTTGCCAATTCGGTTGACTAGATGGATCTGCCCTTTCAGAGACTTGAGATGTTGTCTGCCTTTTTCGGTAAAGCCAAGGACATGGAGGCCTTCTGGCAAGTCACTTTCTCTGGATTGCACCAAGATATAGGTCAAGAGGCGTCTGACACGCGCCTTGGTATAACGCTTGGTCGCAACCGCCTCGACCAATTCGTCAACAGACTGAGCCGTCTTGATAGCTTCCTTGATGCGCACAGCCATTTCTTGATTGACCTGATAGATGGTGGTTAGATCTGGATTTGACAAGATTTGATAGCGTAAGAGTTGAAAATAATCTTCCCAGCTCACTTTACTAGCATTTTCAAAAAGCTCCACAGAAGGCATAAAGCGTTCTAAAAAATCTTGGTCTGATTGATGCTGACGGAGAGCTGTTGCCGAGGCAAATTCCACATTCTTGTCCACAGAGTGATAGCCAGCCCCCTGACGCTGAATCGGATGGAGTTTGATTCTACGTCCCGCAACCGCCTTAGCATAGGCCAAAGCTAGGACATGATTGGGGGTATTGCCAGAAAAATCAAGACCAGCAAATTCCTTCCACATAGCCTGGGTCTTCTGGGGATAAGAGAGAGAATCAGGCAGATTTTCCACAAATTCCTCCATCTCAGTACCTTGGTCTGTGTATAAGTCAGATATCTTTTGATAATCCAGAACTTCCTCTGTCCCGAAAGCTAGAGTATCAATGCCCAAGCGAGCCAAGATATCCACAGCTCCTTGGCCAAAGAAATCTGCCGCCTGAACACTGACTAAAAAGGGCAATTCCACTACCAGATCCGCTCCATTTTCCAGCGCCATCTGAGCCCGTGTCCACTTGTCCACGATAGCAGGCTCTCCACGCTGCATGAAATTTCCAGATATGGCAACGATTTTCAGTCCCTCTGCCTGCTCCAGCAGGTATTTATGCCCGTTATGAAAGGGATTGAACTCCGCGATAATACCAGTGATGGTCATGATGTTCTCCTACTTCTGCGCGACAAAAAACCAACGGGTAGTGGTTTCTGTTGGCTCCTTGTCCTCAAAGTCCGCATAGAGTTTGAAGGACTTGAAACCAGCTTGTTCCAATAAAATATCGTAGGTCAAAACCTCATAAGTCCGCTCCTCATGCACTTCATCGTGGCGACTAAAGGAACCGTCCGCTTCCTTGACAAAGAAAGTCAACTCATGCACGATGGAGTGAGGAGCCGCATCCTCATAGGTGTCCCAAAGCATGGAAAAATCTTCCGCATTTTCATGGTAGGAATAGCCTGGAAAAACCTCATCAGTCTGGTAGATCGAATGCACATCAAATATGAAAACTCCGTCTTCGTTAAGGGCATTATAGACTTCCTTAAAGACGTCTCCTACTTCCACCTCATCCTGCATGTAGCAGATAGAGTCCGAATAACATGTGACAAAGTCGTACTTACCAGCCTTGGACAAATCCAGCATATTGCCCTCTATAAAATCAATCTTTTGCTTGGCCGATGTCGCTCTCTTTTCAGCAATCTTCAGCATATCCGCGCTCAAGTCGAGTCCAGTCACATCAAAGCCAGCCTGAGAAAAGCGGACAGACTGGATGCCTGTCCCACACGCCAATTCCAAAAGCTTCTTTCTCTCCTTGGTCTTAGGCAAATGACGCAGAGAAAAATCCGTCCATTTATCGTATAAACTATCATCCATCACAGCATCGTAAACAGCCGCAAAGGTTTCATAAGTTGCCATAATCATGATACCAAGTCCGCCCGTAATCGGAATGAAAATTAGGAGCTTAGACTTAGGATCCTGATTCAAGACTAAGCTATCTATTTTCCGACGATTACAGGACGGGTTCAAATCCTTTCTAAGATACAAAGAGCGTTAAAAGCAAGGAGAAAATAGGAAACTTTCTGCTGTATCGTCAGATACAAAGGAAGTTTATCTTTTTCTCGTAGCTTTTAGCTCGTGTTCAGTTTCGAGATGAACAAAACACGACGCCCTCACCTTTCCATCAATTTTCTAAAATAAGCAAAGAAACCCAGTTGACTGCAACTGAGTTCATTTCCTATGCTAAGGCTTCAGAAATGTCTACTGAGTCCGCCTCATGCCATAGTTTTTCTAGGTTATAGTGGGCACGCATTTCTTCTGAAAAGATATGCACAACGACACCGCCGAGGTCCAACAAAACCCAGCCTCCCGCTGCATCGCCTTCGACATGGCTGCCTTTAAAGCCTGCTTCAGCTACTTTTTCACGGATATTGTCGGCGATAGCGTCCAACTGACGGCTATTCATCGAGCTAGTGATAACAAAGTAGTCCGTCACGCTGGTCAAATCTTGTACATCAAGTGCGAGAATATCCTCCGCACGTTTCTCATCAGCCGCTTTCACGACTAGTTCTAGTAATTCTTTTTCGTTCATTTAGTCCTCTTTCAAATAGTGCACAAAGGCGTTATAGGTTTCAAGGGTTTGAGGATAGATGGGAAATTCCTTATGAGCCAAATGCTCAACAGTTCGAGCTGTTTCGTAGGCCACCGCCTTATTGAGCGATAGCTCAGCAATCTCACGCGCCACATCCACTCCCGGAAAGGCTCGGTTATGCTCGATATAGTCTGCAACATAGACAACCTTATCTAAGTCTGTCATCTGACCAGCCCCAACTGTATGAATCTCAATGGCTCGCAGAATTTCTGGGTCTTTCAAATCCAAATCTTCCTGAATCTTGTAGATGCCAACCATGCCATGCCAGACATTATTGCCCCAGTTTTTGAGGTCAGGGTCTAGCTGGTAACGGTCAATTAAGTCTAGAAATTCCTGATCTGACAGCTTTTTAGCATAGTCATGAAGAAGGCCTGCTAGGCCTGCTTTCTCACTGTCCACACCAAAGCGCTGAGCCAGTTCTATGGCCGCGCGCTCCACCCCAAAACAATGGATTAAGCGTTTTTCAGGTAGAAGCTCTGCCATTCTTCCCAACAAAACCTCTCGGGAACAGTTGATATAGTCTTGATAGGCCATCAGTAAAGCCCCTCCTTCTCGATATAGTCTAGCACAGGCTGAGGTAGGAGAAAGTTGGGTTTCCGACCTTGGGAAATGAAGTCACGCACCATGCTGGACGAGATGTCCATGAGAGGCACATCCACCCAGATAACTGGATAGGAAGTCCCTGCCTTGTAGCGCGGACGCTGAACCCCTACAAACTGAACCATGTCGACTAGCTCATCAATTCGGTACCATTTAGGCAGATAGTCCACCATATCAGCCCCGATAATGAAGTAATAATCCGTATCTGGATGTTGCTCGGTCAAAATCTTCATGGTGTCGTAGGTGTAGGAAATGCCCTTGCGCTCTAGCTCAATAGTTTCAATGGCTAGTCCTTCAATCCCCTCAATCGCCAACTCAAGCATCTTGAGGCGGTGGTGCTCAGGGATGGTTTCCTTTTTATCTACGTGAGGAGGTTGGTATTCGGGCATAAGCAAGACCTGGTCTAGTCCTAACTGTTGTCGTACTTGGTCCGCCACAACAAGATGGGCATTGTGAACAGGGTTAAAATTTCCCCCTAAGATCCCGACTTGTTTGCGTTTTTTCTCCTTGATTTCTGGCTCCAACTCTACCTTGGTAAAGGGAGTCAATAATTCGATTGCCATAGGCTCGTCTTCCTTTAATTCTCTGTAAAAACAGTTGTTTGGAGTAGGTTTTAGATTTCTTTGACTTTTTTAGAAATCTTGCGATTTTCTTTCTTGCTAGATTGTTTATACAAAATCAAGATGCGTCCGATTTTCTGGACAGTATCTACACCAATTTCTTCTTCCAAGATTTCAGCTACTTCGTGGATGTTTTCATCTGTGTTTTGTAAGAGCGTTACCTTGATCAATTCACGAGCGTCAAGAGCTTGACGGACGCTGGTTTTGATTTGGTCGTTGAGTCCATTTTTCCCGATTTGGATGATGGGTTTGAGGGTGTGTGCCTGGCTGTTGAGGAAGGCACGTTGTTTCGATGTTAATGACATAATTTCTTTAAAAGAGTTTCTTTTTATACTTTTCTAAAGTGGTGACGGACGTCAGCAAAGTCCTTCGGACTTTCATGACTAAAATTTGAGCCTAAGGTCTCAAATTTTCCGCAGTTGGTACAATCACTTGTACCAACTGACACCACGGCGAAAAGTATTCTCTACGGGCTCGCAATGCTCGCCTTAATAAAGACAACCCTTTCCTTTCTGTGTTTAAATAATTGCTTTTCGTGTGACGACGGCGACGCCTTCGGGTGCCCAGACGGCGACTTTGGCAGTGCCTGTTACGCGGATCCAGCCTAGTCCTGAGATGACTAGGTCTGTCTTGTCCTTGATGGTAAAGACATGCTGGACTAGTTTTGGAAAATCTTCTTTTTCCTTATTGTTAGGAGGTGTGAGGAGGGTTCCGAGGTGCTTGCCATAAAAGGCACTAGCGCCTTCAAGCTTGGTACGATGCAATTTGAGTTCATTGTCAAAGAAAGCGGTAAATCCTTGCTTTTCTCCGGATATGAAATCAAATCGTCCTAAACCACCTAGAAATAGGGTTTGCTCAGGGTTAAGCTGATAGGTTTTTGGCTTGATTTCCTTTTTAGGGCTGACATACTTGAGGTTTTTAGCCGTCAAGTAGTGGGCCATCTGGTGGCGGTGGATAATCCCTGGTGTATCGTAGATATAAGATCCGTCATCGAGCGGAATCTCAATCTTGTCCAAGGTTGTTCCTGGGAAGCGCGAAGTCGTGATGACATTCTGGTCGCCCGTGATTTCCTGGATAATAGCGTTGATAAGGGTTGACTTTCCAACGTTGGTTACCCCAACTACATAGACATCACGCCCCTTACGGTAGTGCTCAATTTTGTCAATGACTTCCTTGATGGCATGCTTATTCTGAGCCGAAGTCAGGACGACATCCACAGGGCGAAGACCTTCTTCGTGGGCACGCTCCATGAGCCACTGGCTAATCTTGCCCGGTTTAACTGACTTGGGCAGGATATCTTTTTTATTTCCAACCAAGAGGACATCATTGCCCGATACAAAGCGCGGTAAGCCTGGGATGACAGAGCCATTAAAGTCAAAAATATCTATGACATTGACCACTAAGGCATCACTGTCTCCCACCTCGTGTAAGAGTTTGAGGAAATCATCGTCCGTCAACTGGACATCTGTGATTTCATTGTAGTGGCGGAGACGGAAACAGCGTTGGCAATAGACTTCGCCAGTCTCCAAACCTTTTTCGAGTGCTGACTGGGGAGTAAATCCAAGACCAGTCTTGTCTGTCGTCTGAATGGTTGCTCCACAACCAATACAGAGAATTTCTTCCATAGTTAAATTCCTTTTTTATATGTAATCGGTCCGTACTTTTCAGTGATTTTGCGCATGACACGGCGCTCGCGAGCCCGGTTAATCTGCGTTTTAATCGAGTCATGTTGGACCAAGGGTTTGACTAAGATCGAGCGAATGCCTGCACGGTGAGCTGCACGAATATCCGTCATGAGTTGGTCGCCGACCATGACCACTTCATTTTTCTCATAGTGGAATTCCTTCATGGCACGGTCAATCCCAAATGTAAAGGGCTTCAAGGCCCAATAAACGTAATCAATCCCAAATTTTTCAACTGCTCGTTGAACTCGTTTTTTAGTATTATTTGAGACCACGATAATGCGAATACCCGCGTCCTGGAGGTCATGTAGCCATTGCTTCATCTCTGGAGTCCCGTCAGGGTTATTCCAGGCAATGAGGGTATTGTCCAAATCGACCAAAACAGCCTTGATCCCCTGTGCCTGCAGGCTTGGGACTGTCAGATCATAGACTGCTTCCACAGCAAAGTCTGGCATATAGTTTTCAATCGCCATTCTGGCTCCTTTTCTTTTTAATTTCTAGCAATTTTCTTTAAACATTGAGCTAAGACCGCCCATAAAATTAGACTAGCTAGCAGAATATAAATCCAAGCATTTGGTTCATCTGTAAACGGTAAGGGAACATTCATCCCGAAGAATCCTGTAATAACCGCAAGGATAGCTAGCAAGACTGAGATAATTGTCAGAGTTGTCAAATTATCATTTAGATTATTATTTAGGATGTTGTTGTAAGAAGCCGAGAGTTGTTGCAAAACTTGAGAAATCAGGTCTGTCATCGAAACCAACTGATGTGCTTCAATCATGGCATCGTCAAACTGCTCTCTTTCTACCTCATTAAAATTGCGATAAAGAGCATGCCCTTGGATGTGTTCCAAGAGGAGACGATTTTGTTTAGCAGCAGCTGTCAGGTAAACCATACCAGTTTCCAAGTCAGAGAGGGCAAAAAGATTTTTTTTAGTTGTTTTTTGACGAAGAAGTGCACTGATTTCATCCTTACTTTTATCCATCTCTTCAATAACTGGATAATAAGCATTGCTAATAATCTCTAAACTGGCAAAAAGAAATTTGTAGATTGAAATGATTTCATGGCTTTCAAGGTAGGTTGCCATGCGTTTAATCACATAAGTATTCTTGTGATTGCTGATAGTGATCAACCGTTGTTTTTCAACGATAAAGGTCATCGGAATCGCTTCATAATATTCTTTGTCTTTTTCTAAATCAAGAACATTATAAATGAAGGTTACCGTCCCCGTTTCACGGTTATAATCCATGTGGGCTCGTTCATTTCTATCTAGAGCATACTCGATGGTTTCCTTGTCCAATCCATAGACGTCAGAAAGATCTTCCATGTTTTTAATCTTGTCCACATCAAGGTCTATCCAGGTACAATTGTGACCTAGTTTTTTCTCTACAAATAGCATACTCTCTCCTTTACCAAACTCTTTCTATTGTACCACAAATCTGCCAAAATAGCAGACCTACTCTGTACGAGAGAAGTTGCTAACAACAGTGATATTTCGGTTGGGAACAAAGTGAAGGGCTTGGTCGTCACTTCGAAGTTGGGTCGTACGAATTCCTACACTGACAACCTTTCCAGATACGGTAATAGGACCATTTGTGAGGACTACTTCGTCGCCCACATCGAGCTGGCGTTCAAAGAGGATAAAGAAACCATTGATGACATCGGACAGAAAACCTTGTGCACCCATCCCAATGGCAACCCCAGCAATTCCTGCCCCAGCAAGGAGGCTGGAAACTGGCAAGCCCAAAATGGACAAGACACAGTAGATTAAAAAGAAATAAAGGGTATAGTTAAAAATATTCTCAAGCAAACGAGAAATGGTCTTTTGTCTGCCTGCATCCCGATTTGAAAATTTAAGCGAGGGCTTGACAATCTTTCGGACAGTCGCATGAAGCATCTTTTTAGCTATATAAAACAACAGAAAGAGAATCAAAAGAGAGATCACCTTGGTCAAGACATTCTCTAATACAGTTGTTACATCCAATTTATCAAGATAACGTTGAAAAAATTCTTGCATACAAAACTCCTTTTTAGTATTATACCACAAATCATCCCGTTCAAATCCCTCATAAATATTCCGATATTCCCCCAAACTCAAAAAAAGACTTGCCTCAACGGCATATTTATACTATAATCATAAACAATACACTTTGAAGGAGACTATTATGAAAAGAATCATTCGAGCCTGGAACAAGGCCAGCCTCATCAAACGTATCCTAATCGGCATGCTTCTTGGAGCCTCTCTAGGGCTGCTTTTTCCTAGTCTGTCGGGGCTCGGCATTCTCGGTGACCTATTCGTTGGGGGTCTGAAAGCCATCGCTCCTGTCTTGGTCTTTACCCTCGTCGCAAATGCCCTCTCACAACATCAAAAAGGGCAAGATACCAATATGAAGACCGTTATTTTTCTCTATCTACTCGGTACCTTTGCAGCTGCCTTGATTGCTGTACTGGCTAGTTTTCTCTTCCCAGTCCAGATTACTCTCAGCAGTGCGAGCACAGAGATTGCCCCACCAGACGGCATCGGTCAAGTTCTCAGCAACCTCCTGCTGAATCTCGTGGACAATCCCCTCAACGCCGTCGTTAAAGCCAACTATATTGGAATTCTATCATGGGCTGTTGTCTTTGGACTTGCTATGAGAGAAGCTAGCAAAAGCAGCAAGGAATTGCTCAAAACCATGGCTGGTGTAACTTCCAAGATTGTGGAGTGGATTATCAATTTGGCTCCTTTCGGAATTATGGGCTTGGTCTTCAAGACCATCTCTGATAAAGGAATTACCAGCCTTGCTAACTACGGAATTTTGCTAGGACTCTTGATTGCAACTATGGCTTTTGTGGCCCTTGTCATCAATCCCCTCATTGCCTTTCTCTTTATGAGAAAAAATCCTTATCCCCTTGTTTTTAAATGTTTGCGTGTCAGTGGGATTACAGCTTTCTTTACTCGTAGTTCTGCCGCTAATATCCCTGTCAACATGAAACTCTGCCAAGATCTTGGACTCAATCCAGATACCTACTCTGTTTCTATTCCCCTTGGCTCCACTATTAACATGGCTGGCGCAGCCGTAACCATTAACATTCTGACTCTAGCTGCAGTCAATACGCTAGGAATCTCTGTCGACTTTGGTACAGCCTTTGTGCTCAGTGTAGTGGCTGCCATTTCTGCCTGCGGAGCTTCTGGAATCGCTGGTGGATCACTTCTCCTCATCCCCGTCGCTTGTAGTCTCTTTGGGATTTCAAATGACGTTGCTATGCAGGTAGTCGGAGTTGGTTTTGTCATCGGTGTCATCCAAGACTCCTGCGAAACTGCCCTGAACTCTTCTACCGACGTCCTCTTTACGGCAGTAGCTGAGTACGCATCGGCACGTAAAAAATAGATTTTTTAAGACAAGTCTTCCAAGTCTTGTCTTTTATACTCTTATTCTAGTATTATAGGAAATTCTCATGTCTATCACCCAACGTACGACAAAACTGATCTTAGCGACCTGCCTCGCTTGTTTTCTCGCTTATTTTTTAGACTTATCATCAGCAGTTTCAGCTGGAATTATCGCCCTCTTAAGCCTATCTGACACGCGCAGAAGTACGCTGAAATTAGCACGTAACCGCCTCTTTTCCATGCTCCTAGCACTCGCTATCGGTGTTCTAGCCTTTCAACTGACAGGATTTCACATCTGGAGTCTCGGCCTCTATCTGGCTCTCTACGTGCCTCTTGCCTATAAAATGGGCTGGGAAATCGGCATCACACCTAGCAGTGTCTTGGTCAGTCATCTCTTGGTGCAGGAGTCTACTTCCCCAGCCCTCTTGCTCAATGAAGTGTTCCTCTTTCTCATCGGAACAAGCTTTGCTCTATTGGTCAACCTTTATATGCCATCTCGTGAGAAAGCCATCCAAAGCTACCACCTTCAGGTTGAAGAAAAGTTAAAAGACATCCTGCTTCGCTTTAAATACTATCTGTCAAGGGGAGACGGGCGCAATCAAGCCCAACTCGTTGACCAATTAGACGAACTCCTTGATGAGGCCCTCAAGCTAGTCTATTTGGATCACTCGGATCACCTCTTTCACCAGACGGACTACCACATCCACTACTTTGAGATGAGACAGCGACAAAGTGGTATCCTGCGAAATATGGCCCAGCAGGTCAATACTTGTCACCTAGCCGCAAGTGAGAGTTTGATCTTAGCACAGCTCTTTTCAAAGATTGCTGTCCAGCTAAGTCAGACCAATCCTGCTCATGATCTACTTGATGACATCGAACGCTATCTGCAAGTCTTCCGCCATCGGAGTCTCCCGAAAACACGTGAGGAGTTTGAGACCCGTGCCACCCTCCTGCAGCTACTACGCGAAGCCGAAACCTTCATTCAGGTCAAGGTCGATTTTTATCAGAAATATGGAAACTAGAAAAACCTCAGAAGAATTCACGTAACATGATTTTTCTGGGGTTTTTAATTTACCTTTGACTTCAATTACCTTTACTATATGAAAAAATCCACGAATCGATAATATTCGTGGATTTTTCCTAGTGAAGCGTTTAGGTAAGCCGCTATAGCGGTTACCGATTGCTAGATTACGATACTGAGCATTACGATTACGACGTAAAGTTTTACGAATCGATACTATTCGTAAAACTTTACTAGTGGAGCGCCTAGCCAAGTTCCATAGAAACTTGGCGTTAGTTACTTAGATTGTTACACAAATAAATAAATTTCCTGAACTACGACACTGAGTTTTACAAATTGATTTCATTTGTAAAACTCAGTTAGTGAGGCAGTTAGGCAGTTCGCTTCCTTACCATTACGACAGCAAAGTCCACGAATCGATAATATTCGTAGATTTTTCCTAGTGAAGCGTTTAGGTAGACCGCCATAGCGGTTACCGTCAAATGACAGCAACTTTATGTTGCTAGTCATTTGTAACGATTTACATCTTCTCTTCCAACTCAACATCTGGATACTTGTCCGCAAACCAGCGAAGGGCAAAGTCATTTTCAAAGAGGAAGACTGGTTGGTCGAAACGGTCCTTGGCCAAGATATTGCGGCTTGATGACATCCGTTCATCCAAGTCCTCAGGCTTGATCCAACGAACGGTCTTTTTACCCATTGGGCTCATGACCACTTCTGCATTGTACTCGCCTTCCATGCGGTGCTTAAAGACTTCAAACTGGAGTTGTCCGACAGCGCCTAGCATATACTCACCTGTTTGGTAATTCTTGTAAAGCTGGATGGCTCCCTCTTGTACCAACTGCTCAATCCCCTTGTGGAAGGATTTTTGTTTCATGACGTTCTTGGCAGAAACTTTCATGAAAATCTCAGGAGTAAAGGTTGGCAATGGTTCAAATTCAAACTTGTTTTTCCCAACAGTTAGCGTATCCCCAACTTGATAAGTACCTGTATCATAAACCCCGATAATATCACCTGCCACGGCATTGGTCACATTCTCACGACTTTCCGCCATAAATTGAGTGACATTCGACAGTTTAGCTCCCTTACCAGTACGAGGCAGATTGACACTCATTCCACGCTCAAATTCACCCGATACGATACGAACAAAGGCAATACGGTCACGGTGACGAGGGTCCATGTTGGCTTGGATTTTAAAGACGAATCCTGAGAAATCCTTGTCGTAAGGATCGACGATTTCGCCGTCTGTTTTCTTGTGTCCATGTGGTTCTGGAGCAAACTTAAGGAAGGTCTCAAGGAAGGTCTGCACCCCAAAGTTAGTCAGGGCTGAACCGAAGAAGACCGGAGTCAGTTCTCCTGCAAGAATAGCTTCTTCCGAAAACTCATTTCCTGCTTCATTCAAAAGCTCAATATCATCCTTGACTTGCTCATAAAATGGGTTACTTCCAAAGAGTTTGTCCCCTTCTTCCAGACTGGCAAAACGTTCATCCCCTTTATAAAGTTCCAAGCGTTGGTTATAAAGGTCATACAAGCCCTCAAAGGCTTTCCCCATCCCGATTGGCCAGTTCATCGGGTAGCTAGCAATACCTAGGACTTCTTCTAGCTCTTGCAAGAGGTCCAGTGGCTCACGTCCATCACGGTCTAGCTTGTTCATAAAGGTAAAGACGGGAATTCCACGGTGCTTCACAACCTCAAACAATTTCTTGGTTTGAGCCTCAATACCCTTGGCAGAGTCCACGACCATGACCGCAGCATCTACCGCCATCAAGGTACGATAGGTATCTTCTGAGAAGTCCTCGTGCCCTGGTGTGTCTAGAATATTGACCCGCTTGCCGTCGTAATCAAACTGCATAACAGATGAGGTTACCGAAATCCCACGTTGTTTCTCGATATCCATCCAGTCAGACTTGGCAAAATTTCCTGTTTTCTTACCTTTTACAGTACCAGCCTCACGAATTTCGCCCCCAAAGTAGAGTAACTGCTCAGTAATGGTTGTTTTCCCCGCGTCCGGGTGGGAAATAATGGCAAAGGTGCGTCGTTTCTTAATTTCTTCTTGAATAGTCATAAGTTCTCTTTCTTTGATTCTCTATTTTTGGTTGTTTCAGTAGCTAAGAATGATTTTTACATTGGATTTTACCATTCCTTTCAACTCTCCATTATATCGGATTTTGGGGAGTTTTTCAATTGCCCATCCGATGAAAAAGGTAAGCTAGAGCACAGATTTCACCTGATTTCTCTTTTCCCACCGTTTTTTGAACAAGATATCAAAGAGAAGCAAAGCTAGAGAAAGAATAACCGACACAAGGAGGTACTTTAGCCATAGAGGAGCATTCGAGATAAATGGTGTATCCCTTAAGAGGCCATAATTTCCACCAGTCACCTGATTAACCCCAACTAGAAAGAGATTGAGAACGAAAGTATAGACTACGATCATATGCTTCTTAAGTAAGCTCTTGTCATAGTGATTCATCAAGTAAACCAAGGAATTCACCAAAAGGGCATAGTGCCCAATCAAAAATGAAAAACTGGTGATGTGGGGGAAATCATAGGGGTCAAAAACGGGGTAAACCAAGGCAAATACCGCTCCACTTGCTCCTAAGAGGGCAAAATATTGCTTGCTCCGCCATTTATCTGGTAAGAAAACTACCGCAAACATGGCTAAACGGCAATGATAAAAAGGGAGACTGTTTGAAAATGGAATCTCAAAACCAACATACCAGCTATATAGGGCTAGTAACTGGAGGATCTGAATCCCCTTAAACAAGTAGACAAATTTTGGATTTTTGTGATAAGCAAGTGCTCCATAAATACAAAGCACTAAAAGAAGCATCATAATCCCATACCAAAAAAGCGGAATGGGAGGAGGAACGGTTTGGAATCTTGTAAAAAAATTATGTAGCATATTTTCTATCCTAACTCATCTTTTGGGGAATTCTTCCTACATTAATCTCTAGTCTCACTCAATTTTTCTTTTAGTTTAACTATTATAGCGAATTAAAAGCGATTTTTCAATTTCTACTTCTTTTCACTTCCACCACCCTTATTTATAGGAAAATATGGTAAAATAGAACAGACTAAAAATCATCATTTCACGAAAGGATGCAAGATGAAAATTACGCAAGAAGAGGTAACACACGTTGCCAATCTTTCAAAATTAAGATTCTCTGAAGAAGAAACTGCTACCTTTGCGACAACCTTGTCTAAAATTGTTGACATGGTTGAGTTGCTGGGCGAAGTCGACACAACTGGTGTCGCACCTACTACAACCATGGCGGACCGCAAGACTGTACTCCGCCCTGATGTGGCCGAAGAAGGAACAGACCGTGACCGCTTGTTTAAAAACGTACCTGAAAAAGAAAACTACTATATCAAGGTGCCAGCTATCCTAGATGATGGAGGAGATGCCTAATGACTTTTAATAACAAAACGATTGAAGACTTGCACAACCTCCTTGTCTCTAAGGAAATTTCAGCAACTGAATTGACCCAAGCCACGCTTGAAGATATCAAGTCTCGCGAGACAGCTATCAACGCTTTTGTCACCATTGCTGAAGAGCAAGCTCTTGCTCAAGCCAAAGCTATTGATGAAGTTGGAATTGACGCTGATAATCTTCTTTCAGGAATTCCGCTGGCTGTTAAGGATAATATCTCTACAGACGGTATCCTCACAACTGCTGCCTCAAAAATGCTTTACAACTACGAGCCAATCTTTGATGCGACAGCCGTTGCCAATGCAAAATCTAAGGGCATGATCGTTGTTGGGAAAACCAATATGGACGAGTTTGCCATGGGTGGTTCTGGCGAAACATCATACTATGGACCAACCAAAAATGCTTGGGACCAAAACAAGGTTCCTGGTGGTTCATCAAGTGGTTCTGCCGCAGCTGTAGCTTCTGGGCAAGTTCGCTTGTCACTTGGTTCTGATACTGGTGGTTCCATCCGCCAACCAGCTGCCTTCAACGGGATCGTTGGTCTCAAACCAACCTACGGAACAGTTTCACGTTTCGGTCTCATTGCCTTTGGTAGCTCCCTAGACCAAATCGGACCTTTTGCTCCTACTGTTAAGGAGAATGCCCTCTTGCTCAATGCGATTGCTAGCGAAGATACTAAAGACTCTACTTCTGCTCCTGTCCGCATCGCCGACTTTACTTCAAAAATCGGCCAAGACATCAAGGGCATGAAAATTGCTTTGCCTAAGGAATACCTTGGTGAAGGAATTGCCCCAGAGGTTAAGGAAACTATCCTGAACGCCGCTAAACACTTTGAAAAACTAGGTGCTATCGTCGAAGAAGTCAGCCTTCCTCACTCTAAATACGGTGTTGCCGTTTACTATATTATCGCTTCATCTGAAGCTTCCTCAAACTTGCAACGCTTTGACGGTATCCGTTACGGCTACCGCGCAGAGGATGCGACTAATCTTGATGAAATCTATGTAAACAGCCGTAGCCAAGGTTTCGGTGAAGAAGTGAAACGCCGTATCATGCTTGGAACATTCAGTCTTTCGTCAGGTTACTACGATGCCTACTATAAGAAAGCTGGTCAGGTCCGTACCCTCATCATCCAAGATTTCGAAAACGTCTTTGCGGATTATGACTTGATTTTGGGACCAACTGCACCAAGTGTTGCCTATGACTTGGATTCACTCAACCACGATCCAGTTGCCATGTACTTGGCTGACCTCTTGACAATTCCAGTCAACTTAGCAGGTCTCCCAGGAATTTCGATTCCTGCTGGATTCTCTCAAGGTCTACCTGTCGGTCTCCAATTGATCGGTCCTAAGTACTCTGAGGAAACTATTTACCAAGCTGCTGCTGCTTTTGAAGCAACAACAGACTACCACAAACAACAACCCGTGATTTTTGGAGGTGACAACTAATGAACTTTGAAACAGTCATTGGACTTGAAGTCCACGTTGAGCTCAACACCAATTCAAAAATCTTCTCACCTACTTCTGCCCACTTTGGAAACGACCAAAATGCCAACACTAACGTGATTGACTGGTCTTTCCCTGGCGTATTACCTGTCCTCAATAAAGGAGTTGTCGATGCTGGTATCAAGGCAGCTCTTGCCCTCAACATGGACATCCACAAAAAGATGCACTTTGACCGCAAGAACTATTTCTACCCTGATAATCCAAAAGCCTACCAAATTTCTCAGTTTGATGAACCTATCGGCTACAATGGTTGGATTGAAGTGGAACTAGAAGACGGTACGACCAAGAAAATCGGTATCGAGCGTGCTCACCTAGAGGAAGACGCTGGTAAAAACACCCACGGTACAGATGGCTACTCCTATGTTGACCTCAACCGCCAAGGAGTGCCATTGATTGAGATTGTATCTGAAGCGGACATGCGTTCTCCTGAAGAAGCCTATGCTTATCTAACAGCCCTAAAGGAAGTCATCCAGTACGCTGGCATTTCAGACGTTAAGATGGAAGAAGGTTCTATGCGTGTGGATGCCAACATCTCCCTTCGTCCTTATGGACAAGAAAAATTCGGTACCAAGACTGAGCTGAAAAACCTCAACTCCTTCTCAAACGTTCGCAAGGGGCTTGAATACGAAGTCCAACGCCAAGCTGAAATCCTTCGCTCAGGTGGCCAAATCCGCCAAGAAACACGCCGTTACGATGAAGCTAACAAGGCAACCATCCTCATGCGTGTCAAAGAAGGTGCTGCAGACTACCGCTACTTCCCAGAACCAGACCTACCCCTCTTTGAAATCTCAGACGAGTGGATTGAGGAAATGCGCACTGAATTGCCAGAATTTCCAAAAGAACGCCGTGCGCGCTACGTATCCCAACTTGGCTTGTCTGACTACGATGCTAGCCAGTTGACTGCAAACAAAGTCACTTCTGACTTCTTTGAAAAAGCTGTTGCCCTCGGTGGTGATGCCAAACAAGTCTCTAACTGGCTCCAAGGGGAAGTTGCTCAGTTCTTGAACGCTGAAGGCAAGACACTAGAACAAATCGAATTAACACCAGAAAACTTAGTAGAAATGATTGCCATCATCGAAGATGGTACCATCTCCTCTAAGATTGCCAAGAAAGTCTTTGTCCATCTGGCTAAAAATGGCGGTGGCGCGCGTGAATACGTGGAAAAAGCTGGATTGGTGCAAATCTCTGATCCAGATGTTCTGATTCCAATCATCCACCAAGTCTTTGCGGATAACGAAGCAGCCGTTGCCGACTTCAAGTCCGGTAAACGCAACGCAGACAAGGCCTTCACAGGATTCCTCATGAAGGCAACCAAAGGCCAAGCCAATCCACAAGTTGCCCTTAAACTACTCGCCCAGGAATTGGCGAAGTTGAAAGAAAACTAGACAGAACAAAACCAGCCCTAAGGTTGGTTTTTTCTTCTCTACCAACTCCCAATAACTATTTTGGCTTTATTTCCAGAGTATTTTATGGTAAAATGAAGAGTAATAATATTTATTAAAGAGGTAAAAACATGATTGAAGCAAGTAAATTAAAAGCTGGTATGACCTTTGAAACAGCTGACGGTAAATTGATTCGCGTTTTGGAAGCTAGTCACCACAAACCAGGTAAAGGGAACACGATCATGCGTATGAAATTGCGTGATGTCCGTACTGGTTCTACATTTGACACAAGCTACCGTCCAGAGGAAAAATTTGAACAAGCCATCATCGAGACTGTCCCAGCTCAATACTTGTACAAAATGGATGACACAGCCTACTTCATGAATACAGAAACTTACGACCAATACGAAATCCCTGTAGTCAACGTTGAAAACGAGTTGCTTTACATCCTTGAAAACTCAGAAGTGAAGATCCAATTCTACGGAACTGAAGTAATCGGTGTTACCGTTCCTACTACTGTTGAATTGACAGTTGCAGAAACTCAACCATCTATCAAAGGTGCTACTGTTACAGGTTCTGGTAAACCAGCAACTATGGAAACTGGTCTTGTCGTAAACGTGCCAGACTTCATCGAAGCAGGACAAAAACTCGTTATCAACACTGCAGAAGGAACTTACGTTTCTCGTGCCTAATCTCTAGAAAGAGGTCATTCTATGGGAATTGAAGAACAACTTGGCGAAATCGTTATCGCCCCACGTGTACTTGAAAAAATTATTGCTATTGCTACAGCAAAAGTAGAGGGTGTTCACTCTTTTTCAAACAAATCAGTATCTGATACCCTTTCAAAACTTTCACTCGGTCGCGGTGTTTATCTTAAAAACGTGGACGAAGAACTCACAGCTGATATTTACCTCTACCTTGAGTACGGAGTAAAAGTTCCTAAGGTAGCTGTTGCTATCCAAAAAGCTGTCAAAGATGCAGTCCGCAATATGGCTGATGTAGAACTCGCTGCTATCAATATCCACGTTGCAGGTATCGTTCCAGATAAAACACCAAAACCAGACTTGAAAGACTTGTTTGATGAGGATTTCCTCAATGACTAGTCCACTATTAGAATCTAGACGTGAGCTCCGTAAATGCGCTTTTCAAGCTCTCATGAGCCTTGAGTTCGGTACAGATGTCGAAACTGCTTGTCGTTTCGCCTACACACACGATCGTGAAGATATGGATGTGCAACTTCCAGCCTTTTTGACAGAGCTAGTTTCTGGTGTTCAGGCTAAAAAGGAAGAACTAGACAAGCAAATCACACAGCATTTAAAAGTAGGTTGGACCATTGAACGTTTAACGCTCGTGGAGAGAAACCTCCTTCGCTTGGGAGTCTTTGAAATCACTTCATTTGACACCCCTCAGCTAGTTGCTGTTAATGAAGCTATCGAGCTTGCAAAGAACTTCTCAGATCAAAAGTCTGCCCGTTTTATCAATGGACTGCTCAGCCAGTTTGTAACAGAAGAACAGTAAATAGAAAAAGTGTTTGACAACTATCAAACACTTTTTTCTTTGCTACCCACTATCTAAAAAAGTGGTAATAGATATAATATTACAAGTTTAATATTCATTTTTTTAAAAATATAATAAAAAAGCGTTATAATTAACCTAAATATCTCTTATAGGGTATATTTGTTATAGATCCTTTTCTTCTAACCTTCGATAAAAGTTTTTATTCTCTTGGTGTCGAGCTTCCAGTACATTCTCTATACGATTCTTATACAGTTGATGATAGCTGTCTAAATTGTTCTCTATCTCAAAGATATAAGGTTGAATTTCTGCAAAACTACTGTCTCTACATGCATAGGAAAGCGCCTCTAGGAGATGATCCGTCTCCCTGCTAAACTTGTGGAAATCATCATCCAAATCCATCTCCAAACGCTCTAAGTCTCGTAATTTACGATTGTGCTCATCCTCTAATTTCTGAAGTTCCTTTTTATCCATGACCCGTTTTCTCCTAGCTTTTGATCGGACTCTGTAAAGTAGGTGTTTGCAAGGTCTGTGTCAAGTAAGTTTCGGCAGCATCAGCGGCATTGCCCTCAAATCCACCCTTAATATTGTTTACATAAGTCTTCGAAGCGTACTCTTGCATATCTGTGGCTGCTTCCTGCAACTTTTTAGCTAATTCTGCTCCTTTAGCAAGGATTGACAACTCTTTTGCAGTTACCAAGGCCCTGACTGCTTGTCGTTCTTGTTCCTTCATTCTTTCTTTGAAGCCTCTATCGAGTTGCTCTCTTGTAATTAAAGTATCCTCATCCGTTAGGACTACCATTTTTTCCCCTCCATGTTTGTTTTACATCCACCAATAGATTGTTAAAATCTTCAGCACTATCTGTATCTACGGTCTCAAAGGAGCCACTAGCTTTAACCAGACTTTCCCCTAGTTGCTCAATTTGTGTCAGGAAGGATGTTGCTGCAGTCTTCGTGTCACTCGCAACGCCTTCATCCCAAAAGCTTGTTGTATCAAAACCAGAAAGTAGATTTGTAACTTCTGAACTTGACAAATATCCAACCATGTCAAAGGCTGTCTGTCTTGTTTCTTTTATCATATTTTGAATATCTTCCTTAGCATCTGAAAGTAAGGTTTTCACAGATTTAACTTTGTCTTCCATGTCAAAATTTGCCAACTGGGCTGCTGTCTGAAGCAACTGAGCTCGAACCAAGATTCTTTGATTTCCTGAAAGATTGCCATTTCTCAGTTGTTCCTGATAACGAGGAATAGCTTCTCGATCCCACTTTATAGATTCCTGACGAGCTTCTTCGACGATTTTACTATATTCAGTTGTAAAATTCTCGTAAACTGAATAACCAATAGCTGCCTTTATTTTAAACTCACCTCTCATAATGGAATTTAAAACATTTGTGGCTACATTTTCATCAACTCCTAAAACCCTGAGAGAATCCAAAGATGTCGCAATCAGTCGAGCCAGCTTTTCACCTGCCCTGAGCAATTCTGGGTGAAAATCCTCAGACGCAGTCAATAAATTTCCCTTTCCATCCGATTGGAAAACACCAAAGTCATGGGAGCTTTCCGGATCAGTAATCTGAGTATAATGCAAGGGGACAAGGACATTGACTTTACCGACGGGTTTTTTAAGTGGTTCATCGGAGTCCCCAGGTAATTTAGTGATGGTATGCTCGCGGTTAAGCATACCCACGACATCAAAAGGATTGACATAGTACTCTATCTTTTCGCTAATCTTTTTGATTTTCTCATCACTGAGGCCCATTTTCTTTAAACTCTTTGTCGTGTCTGGACCGTCAAATAGAACGACTTTACCAATTTTCTCCAGTTCTTGATCACTGAGGCCAGCTATCCCTTGCGCAGAGACAATGGTTCCTAGGGAGTGACCTGTGATGTCCATCGTAGCTTGCGGAGCTTTTTCGCGCATCTCTGCGATTTTCGTTTTCATTCCTGCCGTCGCTAACTTGGCTTGCGGCGTATGGATATGGTTGAGAGCGAACTTAGCGTCGTTGTCAATCCAGTCGTTCAAATTTTCCAAACTGATGGCATCACTGCCGCGGATAGTCATATAAGTTTTCGTAGTATCATTAGTCAAGGTAGGCGTATCCGTTAAGTAGTAGGCGCTAAAACCAGCTCTCTCATCAGTTAAGAGTCCTTTTTGATAGCGTTTGATAGGATACTCTTCTTGGTGAACCCCTCCTCCAGGATCACCAACTTGGAGTTTTATCGTATCTTCCACAGTATGTAAATCAGGATCTGGCTGCAGGTAAACCTTACCATTTTGAGGAAGATGTTTGCCTCCGGGGGTGATTTCCAACTTCTTCGTATTCTTATTATAAAACTCCGCATCCTTAGAAAAATCAAATTCAAGAGATTGACCCGAGTCTAACTCTTCCCTATCGTATTTCTTTTGAGACTCATAAGGAAATTTAACCGGTCGACCTGTATAAGCAGCCTGAGCTAAATCTGCATAAAAATTATCAAAGGTTTTTAGATTACTGTTAGTCAAAAATCCTTCCCCCCACTCTTAAATAATTGGCTAAAGCCATTGAATTAGGAATAATTTTACCATTCTCAATATCAAAAGTTACATTCCAGGAAGAGGACTCAATATGATTAAAGCTACCATATACATTTACAATTTCTCCTCCTCCTTGAGGAGTCCCATTCCCAACTTTTTCCCATTTGGTTTCATCCCAAGCAATCTGAACAGATTCAATCTTTGAATTTTTAGACTTTACAAAATCTTCTATTTCTTTTTGATGCTCCTTCAGATATGCCAACTGCTTAGCTCGCGGACTAAGAAATACTCCTCCGAATAGATTTGTTTTCTGCGCCATCCATGCTCCTCCTCCAAATACTACAAGGGCTAAAACTAGCCAAACCAAAGTACGTTTTTTCATCTCTTTCCTCCTATATAGCGGAATCTAAGTATATTATATCATGAATGTAAAAAAAAAATACTTTTAGCAAGTATTCTAAGTTAGTAGAGAATGAGTAATATTAAATTTGAGTAAAAATTATCAAAGGTTTTAAGTTACTGTTAGTCATAATAATACCAAACCCCGTCCCTATAAATTCTTATAGGTTGCATTTCATAAATCCCAAATTCCCTTGGTGTACTATTCCTATCATTATTTAAGGAAAAACCAACCGTAAATTCTGTTTTATCATTATTATTTACCTTTCCTCTAAGTGTCAACATATAGCCTCCGCCTTGAGGAGTTCCATTTCCTACCTGACCAACCTTCATACTATCCCAATCAAACTGAACACTTTCAACTTTAGGACTTAACGACTTGACAAAATCAGCAATATCCTCTTCATGCTCCTTCAAATAAGCCAACTGCTTAGATCGCGGACTCAGAGTTATTCCTCCAAATAGATTTGTTTCCTGTGCCATCCATGCTCCTCCTCCAAGTACTACAAGAGCTAAAACAAGCCAAAGTAAAGTACGTTTTTTCATTTCTATTCTCCTAAACAAGTTATATATGAGTACTAGTAATCGTCGTTTTTAATTAGCTACTCGTATAAAAACCACCCACCGTCTCGTAAAATTCTTATAGGTTGCATTTCATAAATAACCAGTTCCTCAGGTACTTCATTTAAATTTCGTTTTAGAGGAATCCCTAGTGTGAATTCAGTATTCTTATTGTTATTGATTCTACCGTTCACTGTCATCATATAACCTCCACCTTGAGGAGTGCCGTTTCCTACCTGACCGACCTTTATACTATCCCAATTAAATTGAACACTTTCCACTTTAGGACTTAAAGCTTTCACAAAATCAGCCATATCTTCTTCATGCTCCTTTAGATATGCCAACTGCTTTGCTCGTGGGCTTAGAAATAGATTTGTTTTCTGCGCCATCCATGCTCCTCCTCCGAATACTACAAGGGCTAAAACTAGCCAAAGTAAGGTACGCTTTTTCATCTCTTTCCTCCTAATAAGAAACTTTCTATTTCTACTATTAATACACTACTGTTAACCCGTTGTCATCATTTTACCTTATTTATTCGTTTTTTTCATCTAAACACGGTTATCAAAAAAGCTAGAACAAATTATTCTAGCTTTTAAAATTTCTTAGTATTTTCTAAAGCGTTGGTAACGTTCTTCGAGGAGCTGTTCCAAGGCTAAGCCTTGCAAACGGTCAAGTTCTGCACGCAATTCATTTTTAACACGAGCTTGCAGTTCCTTACTGGCGAGTCCGGCTTCTGAGATTACCTTGTCTACGATTCCCATTTCTAGGAGTTCGTGTGAAGTGATCTTCATCAACTCTGCCGCCTCCATAGCACGGCTCCCATCCTTCCAAAGGATAGAGGCAAAGCCTTCTGGACTGAGCACGGCATAGATCGAATTTTCCAGCATCCAGACACGGTCAGCTACGGCTAGGGCTAGGGCACCACCAGATCCTCCTTCACCGATAATAATCGCGATGATTGGAACCTTGAGGTCGCTCATTTCCATCAGGTTTCGAGCGATTGCTTCACCTTGTCCACGTTCCTCAGCCCCAACACCAGGATAAGCTCCCGCAGTGTTGATAAAGGTCACAACTGGACGGCCAAACTTTTCCGCCTGTTTCATCAGGCGAAGAGCCTTACGATAGCCTTCTGGATGAGGTTGCCCAAAATTTCGTTTGAGGTTGTCATGAAGACTTTTTCCCTTTTGGATACCGACGACTGTGACTGCTTGGTCACCTAACCAGCCAATTCCACCAATGACCGCACCATCGTCTCGGAAAGAGCGGTCTCCATGCAATTCGATAAACTCGTCAAAGATTCCATTGGCAAAATCAAGGGCTGTCAAGCGACTCTGCTCGCGTGCCTCTCTGACTATTTTCGCAATATTCATCCGCGACTTCCTCCATGCAATCTTACTAATTTAGCAATTGTTTCAGGCAATTCTCTCCGTTTAACAATTGCATCAACAAATCCATGTTCAAGCAGAAATTCTGCCTTTTGGAAGTCATCCGGTAAGGTCTCTCGAACTGTATTTTCGATAACACGACGCCCAGCAAAACCAACCAAACTCTGGGGTTCCGCTAGGATAATATCACCTTCCATAGCAAAAGAAGCGGTCACTCCACCTGTTGTCGGATCGGTTAAAATAGTTAGGTAAAAAAGTCCTGCCTTGGAATGACGTTGAACTGCCGCAGAAATTTTAGCCATCTGCATCAAGCTCATGATTCCTTCTTGCATACGGGCTCCACCAGAAGCTGTGAAGAGAACGACTGGCAAGTTTTCTATCGTCGCATACTCAAACAAGCGCGTGATTTTTTCACCCACAACGGTTCCCATAGAAGCCATGATAAAGTTAGAATCCATGATCCCAAGGGCAACTTTTTGTCCCTTTATACTAGCTGTACCAGTTAGTACCGCTTCATCCAAACCTGTCTTTTCACGCATAGTAGCAAGTTTTTTCTGGTAGCCAGGAAAGTTTAATGGATCTTGAGTTTCAATGCCCGTAAACATCTCCACAAAGCTGTCAGAATCAATCGTCAAGTTCAAGCGTTCCTGAGCTGAAATACGGAAAGTATAGCTACAATGGGGACAAATTCGTTCGCTCCCAAGATCCTTTTGATAAATGGTGTGTTTACAACCAGGACACTGGGAAAAGAGTTCATCCGGAACCTCAGGCTTGGCTTGTGGTTTCTGCCTTACGGAACGGTTAGGATTGATCCGAATATACTTATCCTTTTTACTAAATAGAGCCATAACTCCCCCTTTTAGTTCTCATACTGTTTGAAAGTCTATTCTTTTTCTTGATATTTTGGCAAGAAAGTTTCCATCAAGAAGGAAGTATCGTAGTCACCAGCGATAACTCGGCGGTCTGAAATCAGATCCAACTGGAAGTCTGCATTGGTTTGCACTCCTTCAATATCAAGTTCATAAAGTGCCCGTTGCATCTTCATAAGAGCATCAAAACGATTCTCCCCATGAACGATGATTTTAGCAATCATACTATCATAGTAAGGAGGGATGGTATAACCTGGATAAACTGCTGAGTCCACGCGCAAGCCAACTCCACCACTTGGTAGATAGAGATTGGTAATTTTACCTGGGCTTGGAGCAAAGTTAAATGCTGGATTTTCCGCATTGATCCGGCACTCGATAGCATGACCTCGTAGGACGATATCTTCTTGTTTGAAAGGTAAAGGTTGACCGGCAGCAATGCGAATCTGCTCTTTTACGATATCAACACCTGAAACAAACTCTGTGACTGGGTGTTCAACTTGCACACGAGTATTCATTTCCATGAAGTAGAAATTACCACTCGCTTCATCGAGAAGAAATTCAATCGTACCTGCATTTTCATAGCCAACAGACTCTGCAGCTCGAACAGCCGCAGCACCAATTTCATGACGGAGGGTTTTGCCAATTGCAATGGATGGGCTTTCTTCTAAGACCTTTTGGTTATTCCGTTGAAGTGAACAATCCCGTTCACCAAGATGGACAACATGACCCTCCTGGTCCGCAAGGATCTGAACCTCAATATGGCGAGCTGGATAAATCACACGCTCAAGATACATTGCGCCATTTCCAAAATTGGCCTTGGCTTCACTGGATGCTGTTTCAAAGGCTGCGACCAAGTCTTCTGCCTTTTCAACCTTACGAATCCCTTTTCCACCACCACCTGCGGATGCCTTAAGCATGACTGGATAGCCAATTTTTTCTGCAACTGCAAGCGCCTCTTCAGCCGTGTGAACTTCACCATCAGATCCTGGGATAACTGGAACCCCAGCCTTGATCATTTGCTCACGCGCATTGATCTTATCTCCCATGGTGTCCATCACAGCACCAGAAGGACCGATGAACTTAATTCCCACTTCATCACACATCGTGGCAAACTTGGAGTTTTCGCTAAGAAAACCAAAACCTGGGTGGATGGCTTCTGCTTCTGTCAATACTGCAGCAGATAAAATCGCATTGATATTGAGATAAGATTCTGTCGCCTTACCAGGTCCGATACAGATAGCTTCATCTGCTAGGAGTGTGTGAAGAGCTTCCTTATCGGCAGTTGAATAGACTGCTACAGTCGCAATGCCCAATTCACGCGCAGCTCGAATAATGCGAACCGCAATCTCACCACGGTTGGCAATCAAAATTTTACGAAACATGGAGAACCTCCTTAGTTTCCAATTACAAAGGTAAGAGTACCACTCGCTGCAAGCTTGCCATCCACTTCAGCCTTTGCTTCAACCACAGCAATCGTACCACGACGTTTAACAAAAGTAGCCGTCATGACTAATTGGTCACCTGGTACAACTTGCTTCTTGAACTTAACCTTATCCATGCCAGCATAGAAGACCAGCTTTCCTTTGTTTTCAGGCTTAGACAATTCCAAGACACCAGCAGTCTGAGCTAAGGCTTCCATGATAAGAACACCTGGCATGACTGGGTATTGTGGAAAATGACCATTGAAGAAAGGCTCGTTGATGGTCACATTTTTAATGGCAACAATGGTATCTTCGCTCACTTCCAAGACACGATCCACTAGGAGCATGGGGTAGCGATGGGGTAGAGCTTCTTTGATTCCTTGAATATCGATCATTTGATACGTACCAATCCTTTACCGAACTCAACCATTTCTTCATTTGAAACGAGAATTTCTGTCACCACACCATCCTTAGGTGCAGGAATCTCATTCATGACCTTCATGGCTTCGATGATCACCAAAGTCTGGCCTTTTTTAACACTGTCTCCAACTGTGACGAAGGCAGGTTTATCTGGTCCAGCAGCCAAGTAAGCCACCCCTACAAGTGGGCTCTCAACGACATCCCCCTCCGGAGCAACCGTCGTTTCAGCTGGTACTGGAACTTCTTCCACTGCACTCTCTACTGGAGTTGAAGGGGTAGAAACTACTGGACTTGCAGCTACTGCAGCTGGCACTGGAGCAACTTGAGCTGGTGCTTCAGAAGCCATTCTTGCTTCATTCTTACTAAACTGCAATTCGTCCGTTCCGTTTTTATAAGAAAATTCTCTCAAACTTGATTGGTCAAATTGAGCCATCAAGTCCTTGATCTCATTTAAATTCATAATTATTTATTCTCCCAACGTTTGAAAGCAAGAACCGCATTGTGTCCACCAAAACCAAAAGTATTTGAAATAGCATAAGGGATTTCTTGCTCCAAGCCTTGTCCATAAACGACATTCGCTTCGATATAGTCTGACAACTCGCTTGTTCCAGCTGTTTTTGGCACGAAGTTATGGCGCATTGCTTCAATTGTAGCGATGGCTTCTACTGCCCCTGCAGCCCCAAGCAAGTGTCCTGTAAAGGACTTGGTTGAAGATACAGGTACTTCTTTACCAAGAACAGCTACGATCGCACCACTTTCTCCTTTTTCATTAGCAGGAGTTGAAGTTCCGTGGGCGTTGACGTAAGCTACTTGCTCTGGAGAAATTTCTGCTTCTTCCAAAGCCAGTTTAATCGCCTTAATCGCGCCTTGACCTTCTGGATGAGGTGAAGTCATATGGTAGGCATCACAGGTATTTCCATAACCGACTACTTCAGCCAAGATAGTTGCACCACGTTTTTCAGCATGTTCAAGGCTTTCAAGCACCAACATACCAGAACCTTCTCCCATCACAAAACCATTACGGTCTTTGTCAAATGGAATAGAAGCACGAGTTGGATCTTCTGTAGTTGATAGGGCAGTCAAAGCTTGGAAACCAGCAATGGCAAATGGAGTGATAGAAGCTTCTGATCCACCAACTAACATGATATCTTGGAAACCAAACTTGATAGAGCGGAAAGCATCTCCAATGGCATCGTTTGATGAGGCGCAGGCAGTATTGATTGATTTACAGATACCGTTTGCTCCGAAACGCATCGCAACATTTCCTGAAGCCATATTTGGCAAGGCTTTTGGAAGTGTCATTGGTTTAACGCGTTTTGGACCTTTTTCATGAAGACGGATAACCTGATCTTCGATTTCTTTAATTCCCCCAATACCAGAAGCCACGATGACACCAAAACGGTCTTTATCGATTGCTTCTACATCAAGATTAGCATTTGTCACCGCTTCTTGAGCTGCATACAAGGCATACAAAGAATAGTTGTCAAAACGGTTGGTATCTTTTTTGACAAAGTATTTATCAAATGGGAAATCTTGAACTTCTGCCGCATTGTGCACAGCAAATTCGCTGTGGTCAAATTTAGTGATTTCTCCAATTCCAATCTTCCCAGTTTGCAAACTGTTCCAAAATTCTTCTGGAGTATTTCCGATAGGAGAGGTCAATCCGTAACCTGTTACTACAACTCGATTTAGTTTCATCTGTCTTACCTATATCTTTCCTTATTTTTTACATGCTAAGTCCGCCATCAACAGCGAGAACTTGTCCAGTCAAATAATCCTGTCCAGCCAGGAACACTGTAGCATATGCGATATGTTCTGCTTGACCGAAATGTTTCATTGGGATTTGGGCCAATGTTGCTTCCTTGACCTTATCAGACAAAACAGCAGTCATATCAGACTCGATCATCCCTGGTGCAAGAGCATTTACGCGCACATTGCGATTGGCAACTTCACGTGCTACTGACTTGGTAAAACCAATCAAACCTGCTTTAGAAGCTGCATAGTTGGCTTGTCCGATATTTCCCATCAAACCGACCACACTAGACATGTTGATAATCGCACCTTCACGTGCCTTGATCATCTGTTTCAAGACTGCTTGCGTCATGTTGAAGGCACCTGTCAAATTGATCTTAATCACTTTTTCAAAGTCTTCTTCGGTCATCTTGAGCATAAGCGTATCTTGAGTGATCCCAGCATTGTTGACTAAGACATCGACAGAACCGAGTTCTGCAATCGCTTGATCTATCATACGCTTGGCATCTGCAAAGTCTGAAACATCACCTGATATCGGTACTACTTTGACACCGTAGTTTGAAAACTCAGCCAGCAATTCTTCTGAGATTGCTCCGCGACTATTCAAAACTACATTAGCGCCTAGTTGGGCAAATTTGTGAGCAATGGCAAGTCCGATACCACGACTTGAACCTGTTACAAAGACATTTTTGTTTGTAAGTTGCATTCTATTTCTCCTATTTCCTGTTGTATTTTGTGGGAGAAGGGATCATTAGTTTCCTAACAAAGCATCCAAGCTTGCTTGATCTTCAACGTTGGATAGCTTAGCTGTTTTATCGATTTTTTTGACAAAACCTGATAGGACCTTACCAGGACCAATTTCAATAAAGTTGGTTACCCCAGCATCCTGCATCACAGCAATACTTTCATAAAAACGAACAGGTTCTTTCACCTGACGCGTCAAAAGCTCTTGGATTCGATCTTTTTCCATAACAGCAGCTTCCGTATTGCCGATTAGTGGGCAAGTAAAATCAGAGAAACTCACTCCCTCAAGAGCCCCAGCTAGCTGTTGGCTAGCCGGCTCTAGAAGGGCTGTGTGGAAAGGGCCCGACACATTTAGGGGGATCAATCGTTTGGCTCCTGCTTCCTGCAAGAGTTCAACTGCGCGGTCAACCGCAGCCACCTCACCACCGATAACGATTTGGCTTGGGGTGTTGTAGTTAGCTGGAGTCACTACTCCAACTTTAGAGGCTGTTTCACAAGCTTCCTCAATCACTTCAACTGGAGTATTAAGAACGGCAACCATCTTTCCAGAGCCTGCAGGTGCAGTCTCTTCCATATAAGCACCACGCTTAGCAACCAAGGCAACTGCATCCTCAAAGTCCAAGGCACCACTTGCTACAAGAGCAGAATATTCCCCAAGAGACAATCCTGCTACCATATCTGGCTGGTAACCCTTTTCTTTCAATAGTCGGTAAATAGCAACCGAAGTCGCTAAAATAGCTGGTTGCGTATAGCGTGTCTGGTTTAACTTGGTTTCTTCCTTATCAATCAAGTCACGAAGGTCATAACCCAAAACCTGACTGGCTTGGTCAATTGTTTCCTTGACGATAGAGCAGCGATCATAGAGATCACGCCCCATCCCTAGATACTGGGCACCTTGACCTGCAAATAGAAAGGCTGTTTTAGTCATTTCTTACAACTCCTGCCCAACGAGAGGCTTCTTCTTGAATTTTTTTGGCTGCGCCATAATATAGATCTTTTAGGATTTCTTCGACAGTTTCCTCTTTAGAAACCAAACCAGCGATCTGACCTGCCATGACAGATCCACCTTCTACATCTCCATGAACAACGGCTTTAGCAAGAGCACCAGCTCCCATTTGTTCAAAGATTTCTAAATCTGGATTTTCTTGTTTAAAGGCATCTTTTTCAGCCTGCTCAAAGTCACGTGTCAACTGGTTTTTAATGGCACGAACAGCATGTCCAAAGTGTTGAGCTGAAATAGTCGTATCAATATCACGCGCTTTTAAGATTTTTTCCTTGTATTTTGGATGGGCGTTAGATTCCTTAGCTACTACGAAACGTGTACCAACTTGAACGGCCTCAGCACCAAGCATAAAGCCTGCAGCGACACCTTCACCGTCCGCAATTCCTCCAGCTGCGATAACCGGGATTGAAACAGCTGCAGCAACTTGGCGAACCAGGGTCATAGTTGTTAATTTACCAATGTGTCCACCGGCTTCCATTCCCTCTGCAATAACTGCATCTGCACCGATTTTTTCCATGCGTTTTGCCAAAGCAACACTTGGAACAACAGGAATAACTGTAATTCCTGCATCATGGAAACGAGTCATGTATTTACTTGGGTTTCCTGCACCAGTTGTAACCACCTTGACCCCTTCTTCAATCACGAGATCAACGATGTCTTCTACAAAAGGGGACAAGAGCATGATGTTGACACCAAAAGGTTTGTCCGTAAGTGATTTGATTTTATCGATATTAGCCTTTACGACCTCTTTAGGTGCATTCCCACCACCGATGATCCCTAGACCACCAGCTTTTGATACTGCACCAGCCAAGTCACCATCCGCAACCCAGGCCATTCCTCCTTGAAAAATAGGATAATCAATGTTCAATAATTCTGTAATACGTGTTTTCATAGTGCCTCCATCATTCCTTGCTTACGTAATAGTTCGATGAGTTTATCATTTGAGTTTCAAACTATTACCTAAACAAGAGGGAGTGGGTTTCCCCTACTCCTTCTAGTAATATGTTAATTATTTTGTTTGCTCTTCAACGTAGGCAACCAAGTCACCAACTGTTTTCAAGTTATCTTCTGCTTCGATTTGGATATCGAAAGCATCTTCGATTTCAGAGATTACTTGGAACAAGTCCAATGAATCTGCATCCAAATCATCAAAAGTAGATTCAAGTGTTACTTCTGATGCGTCTTTCCCAAGTTCTTCAACGATAATTTCTTGTACTTTTTCAAATACTGCCATGATAGGACTCCTTTAAAATATAAAAAATTTATAACTATGTGTTTACCACATGATTACCTAGATTGTAAGAATGAGTGTGCCCCATGTCAAACCTCCACCGAAGCCTGATAGGAGAATCGTCTGGCTACCATCTAAACGAATCTTGCCATTCTCCACACACTCTGAGAGCAAAATCGGGATACTTGCTGCACTGGTATTTCCATACTCCATCATATTGGCAGGAAGCTTATCTCGGTCTACACCGATCTTCTTAGCCATCTTATCCAAAATGCGGATATTTGCCTGATGAAGCAAGAGATAATCCAATTCCGATGCTGCGATTGGACCATTTTCAATGGTTTCTTTGATCGATCTAGCAACATCTCGATTTGCAAAATCAAAAACTGCTCGTCCATCCATCTTCAAAAAAGCAGGAACTGCTTCTTGATCTGAGAAGGGCGAAGCCAGAGCCGTTTGGCCATAGGTCAAACACTCGCTCCGAGAGCCATCCGTATAGAGACTTTCCACAAGGAAGTGCCGTGTATCACTCGCTTCTAAGAGAACCCCACCTGCACCATCTCCAAAGAGAACAGCTGTCGAACGATCAGACCAATCAACCGCCTTAGACAAGGTCTCAGCCCCGATAACAATCCCTTTTTTGAACTGTCCAGAACTTAAAAACTTTTCTGCAGTTGAGAGAGCGAATACAAAGCCACTACATGCTGCAGTCAAATCAAAGGCGAAAGCTCTATGCGCTCCGATATTTGCCTGAACCCGAGCTGCCGTAGAAGGCATCATCGAGTCTGGAGTGATCGTCGCTACAATGATAAAATCAATCTGATCTGCTGTTAAGCTCCCTTTAGCCAGCAAACTCTTAGCAACTTCTGTCGCCAAGTCACTTGTAGACTCTGTTTTTGAGATATGTCTCTGTTTAATTCCTGTCCGACTTGAAATCCACTCATCGCTTGTATCCATAATTTGAGCCAAGTCTTGATTAGTGACCACTTGCTCTGGAACATAATGAGCAACCTGGCTTATTTTTGCAAAAGCCATTATTTCAAATCCTCCAAAAATTGATATAGGTTAGTCAAGCCCCTGCCCATCACTTCTATTTCTTCAGAACTCATACCATCGATAATCTTCTCGACCATGGCCTTGTGGAAACGTTTATGAAGGCGGTGAACCAAACGACCTTTCTTTGTCAAATGCAGATAGACCACACGACGATCCTGATCAGAACGAATGCGCTCAACATAACCTTTTCTTTCGAGATTATTCAAGCTGGTCGTAACAGTTCCAAGAGTGACCATCAGTTCTTTAGAAACCTTACTTGGTGTCGCCTTCGGGAACTTTCCAATCACATCAATCGTGTGCATTTCTTTGATGGAGATGTCTTTGAAACGACTACCTCGTAAGCTAACCTCCTCAATCACAAGGACATTATTAAAAATAGATGTTAAATACTCATTCACTTGTTGGTAGTCCAAAGTATTCCCTCCTTCTCAAAAAAACTTTTGCATTCAAAACATTTGACACAAAAAGTATATCAAACTTCAAAGAATTGTGCAAGTATTTTTTTATTTTCCTGAAAATTTTGGTCGTCTTCTTTCAGAATGTGCTCGGACTCCTTCTTTAAAATCTTCAGTTAAAGATAAAGATTCTTGCAACTTTAATTCCAATTCAGCATAATTCTGCCAATCCTTAAATTGGCTTTCCCAAACCAACTTTTTAATGGCTGCGTATGAGTTTGCTGAGCCTCGTCTTAATTTCTTCAGAACTTGTTCTCTTGTCTTTTCTAGCTTATCTGCCTCGCAAACACGGTATACCACACCCCATTCCAGTGCTTTTTCCGCGGTCAAGGCTTCTCCTGTCATGGCAAGTTGCGCAGCTCGTGTTACCCCGATACTACGACTCAAGAGATGAATCCCACCAGCGTCCGGCGCCAATCCAACTCCAACAAAGGCTTGGATGAATTTTGCCTTATCAGTCGCCAAACAAAAATCGACTGCTACTGCCATATTGGCTGCAGCACCAGCAACTGCTCCATCTACCTCCATCAAAACAGGTTTAGGGATCTGCTTAATTTTATAGGAGATTGTATTGACTAATTCTGCAATCTTATTCAAAGAAGGGATATCATCTTCATCCACTGCACGCTTCATCTCAACCAAATCTCCCCCAACTGAAAAGACCTTCCCATTAGCGTTAATCAAGATAAACTGAACAGTTTGATCCTGCTCTGCTAGAGTCAAAGCTTCTAAAATTTCCTCACACATTGGGATATGGAAACCATTTGCCACTTCGGGACGATTCAAAGTGATGATAGCAAGATCATCTAGGATATGATATAGGATATGATTCATAGCTTCTCCTTTTGTAAGGTGATAAAATTATTTCATTGCCAAAGTATACCTTTTTTTAGATAAAGAGGCAAGAAAAAACTAAAGGAAAGTGTCTCAGCTGATAAAAAACGCTCACTTTATCCTAAAGACTATAGTATTTTCTTCATTGAAAAAAGCCCCTCTTTCTGCTATAATCGTATAAAATACTTACTTGAGGAGTCCCTATGAAGGTTGTAAAATTTGGCGGAAGCTCGCTTGCCTCTGCTAGTCAGTTAGAAAAAGTTTTAAACATCGTTAAAAGCGATAAAGAGCGCCGTTTTGTGGTCGTTTCTGCACCGGGTAAACGCAATTCTGAAGATACTAAGGTTACCGACGCTTTGATCAAATACTATCGTGATTATGTAGCGGGAAATGATATCAGCAAGAGCCAAAACTGGATCATCGATCGCTATGCGGCTATGGTGAGCGAACTAGGCTTAAAACCATCAGTTCTAGAAAAAATTTCTAAAAGCATCCGTGCCTTAGCGACTCTTCCTATTGAAGAAAATGACTTTCTCTATGACACCTTCCTAGCGGCTGGAGAAAACAACAACGCCAAATTGATTGCAGCTTACTTTAACCAAAACGGCATCGATGCGCGCTATGTTCATCCAAGAGAAGCGGGAATTATCGTAACAAGCGAACCTGGAAATGCTCGCATCATTCCATCTAGCTATGACAAGATTGAGGGCTTGGCTGACAGCAACGAAGTCCTTGTTATTCCTGGTTTCTTTGGGGTCACTAAGGAAAATCAAATCTGTACCTTCTCCCGTGGTGGATCCGACATAACTGGTTCCATCATCGCTGCCGGTGTCAAAGCCGACCTCTACGAAAACTTTACAGATGTCGATGGTATCTTTGCTGCCCATCCAGGTATCATTCACCAGCCTCATTCTATCCCTGAATTGACCTACCGTGAAATGCGGGAATTGGCTTATGCAGGTTTCTCAGTTCTTCACGATGAAGCTCTGCTCCCTGCCTACCGAGGAAAAATCCCTCTCGTTATCAAGAATACCAACAACCCTGACCATCCGGGTACTCGTATCGTTCTGAAACACAGTAGTGATAAATTCCCAGTAGTAGGGATTGCGGGTGACTCAGGATTTGTCAGCATCAACATGTCGAAATACCTCATGAACCGTGAAGTTGGTTTTGGTCGCAAGGTTCTGCAAATCCTTGAAGATCTTAACATCGGTTGGGAGCACATGCCAACTGGTATCGATGATCTTTCAATCATTCTCCGTTCTCGCGAATTGACTCCTATCAAGGAAGAAGAAATTCTGCGTCAGCTCGTTCAAAAGGCTGAAGTGGACCATGCTGAAATCGAACATGATCTTTCAATTATTATGATTGTCGGGGAAAAGATGAAGAGTCATATCGGGGTAACTGCTACTGCCACACGTGCTTTGTCTGAGAATAAAATCAACATCCAGATGATGTCCCAAGGGTCAAGTGAAGTTTCCATCATGTTTGTTGTCAATAAAGAGCAAGAGAAGGCCGCTATTAAGGCGCTCTATCATGCCTTTTTCGGTGAAAGTAAGGAAGACTAATCATGGCTCAATCACTCAATAAAGTCATTGACCTCCAAACCACTGGGACATCTTACCTCTCTATCTCTGGAAAAGTTGGAAAATTTCTAGTCGGGGACCAAGCCTTGGAGTTTTATCCTGATGTCAATGTCGAACAATATATCCAGATTCCCTGGTCAAGCATTCAGCAAATCGGAGCCAACGTAAGTGGCCGCAAAATCAGCCGTCACTTTGAAGTCTTCACCGATCAAGGTAAATTCCTCTTTGCCTCAAAAGACTCTGGAGCTATCCTCAAAATCGCTCGGGAAAAATTAGGAAACGACAAGGTCGTGAAACTTCCGACTCTGCTCCAGACCATTGGACAAAAATTTAAAAATCTATTTGCAAAAAAGTAGAAACTTTAGTATAATCATAGCAACGGATAAGTAGGTTATCCTCTTCTTTCAGAAAGTCTGCGGGTGCTGCGAGCAGATAGGAGGGATAGGTGAAATTCTACCGTTATCAACAATTAAATACAGAATCAAGTGCACACCTGTGAAGTTGGATGGAACCGTGGCCCTGCCACTCCAACGCTTTGTTAGGTGTGCTTTTTTCATAAAGGAGTTCTTATGTTAGATATCAAACGTATTCGTACAGACTTTGATGCTGTCGCTGAAAAACTAGCTACACGTGGTGTAGATGCTGCTATCCTTAACGAGATGAAAGAAATCGACGCTAAACGTCGTGACATCTTGGTCAAGGTCGAAAACCTCAAGGCAGAACGTAACACAGTTTCTGCAGAGATTGCTCAAGCCAAGCGCAATAAGGAAAATGCTGATGACAAGATTGCTGCTATGCAAGCTCTCTCTGCTGAAGTAAAATCTCTCGATGCTGAATTGGCAGAAATCGATGCTAAATTGACAGAATTTACCACTACTCTTCCAAACATCCCAGCTGACAGCGTTCCTGTTGGAGCTGATGAGGATGACAACGTTGAAGTTCGCCGTTGGGGAACTCCGCGCGAGTTTGACTTTGAACCAAAAGCTCACTGGGATCTGGGTGAAGACCTCGGTATCCTTGACTGGGAACGTGGTGGAAAAGTGACGGGCGCTCGTTTCCTTTTCTATAAAGGTCTCGGTGCTCGTTTGGAACGTGCCATCTATAACTTTATGTTGGATGAGCATGGCAAGGAAGGCTATACGGAAGTCATCACACCTTACATGGTTAACCACGACTCTATGTTTGGTACTGGTCAATATCCAAAATTCAAGGAAGACACTTTTGAATTGAAAGACACTAATTATGTCCTCATTCCTACAGCTGAAGTTCCTCTAACAAACTACTACCGTGATGAAATCCTTGACGGTAAAGACCTACCGATCTACTTTACCGCTATGAGTCCATCTTTCCGTTCTGAGGCTGGTTCAGCTGGTCGTGATACACGTGGCTTGATTCGTTTGCACCAATTCCACAAGGTTGAAATGGTCAAATTTGCCAAACCAGAAGAATCTTACGAAGAATTGGAAAAAATGACTGCCAACGCTGAAAACATCCTTCAAAAACTCAACCTTCCATACCGTGTCGTTGCCCTCTCTACTGGGGACATGGGCTTCTCAGCTGCCAAAACTTATGATTTAGAAGTTTGGATTCCAGCCCAAAATACCTACCGTGAAATCTCAAGCTGTTCAAATACAGAAGATTTCCAAGCACGTCGTGCTCAAATCCGTTACCGTGATGAAGCCGATGGCAAGGTTAAACTCCTTCACACCTTGAACGGTTCTGGACTTGCAGTTGGACGTACAGTAGCCGCTATTCTTGAAAACTACCAAAATGCAGATGGTTCTGTAACTATTCCAGAAGCACTTCGTCCATATATGGGTGGAGCTGAACTTATCAAACCATAAAAATAAGGTTTAGCTATTTCTAGCTAGACCTTTTTCGTAACCAAATTAGATAACCACTCAAGACAAAGAGTAAAATAGTGAGGCATATAACAGTTTCAGCAAATACCAGATAGTCCAGAAAAGGAAGTTTCAAAATTCCCTGAGCCATTTTAAGCGAGGTAGCTGTGATGATGGTTGGGAAGGTTAAGGCTGAGAATGCTGGTTGAAAACCTTGTTTTAAAATATTGGGCAAGCGAGTCAAAACGAAGATGAAAAACGACTGAGAGACAAGCAGCAGCAGTAACAAGGCCCAGGTCGAAAGAGTAACTCCACCGATACGCACCAGAGCTGCTAAGAGCAAAGAAAAAGGAGCGCAGTAGATTCCTTCTTGCCCTAGTAGGGCTGGAGTCAATGGCTGTTTCTTTAGATCACTGTAAATCAACGGATAGAGAAAAAAAGTAGCGAGAAAGCCGAAAGTCACCGTTAGGTAGGCAATCTGAATCAGGCCAACGACTGGATAGGTCAAGGCTGCCACTGCTATGCCCACATAAAGTACTGTCCAGCTTGGTGTTGCACTAGCTCTTTCCTCCACTCCAAGAAAGCGACGAGAAAAATAAGCGATCAAAGCAAAATCCAAAATAAAAGAAAACCACCACAAAGGCTGGGATAGGATAGGCATAGACGGAACTAGTCGCAAGACATAGGTCGATAAAATCATCCCCGCCATAGGAAAGGTAGCTATACCAGATAAAAGAGGGGGCTTGGTCAATTCTTTCTTGGTTTCTTCCCAATTAAAAAGATGAAGAATCAGAAAGAAAATCCATAAGACCAATCCAGTCAAACTAAATAGGTGCGAAAGAACAGGCCAAGTATCCGCAATCAAGTTTCCTGCACCTGCCAAACCTAACAAACAACCAGAAAATACCAAGGGGAGTTTTTTCATGGCAACCTCCGTTAATCATATTATTATCAGTATAGCATAAAAGCCTTTAAAATAGCATAGAAAAATGAAGACTGGGTAGATCAGCCTTCATTTTTTATTTATGATTCGAACTAGGCATAGGGTTGCAACTCTGGGTTGATTGGCGTATCAGCTAAGTTGTTTGCATAGTTGCAAAGGCTGGCTAGGCTGACACCGAGAACTACGTCCAAGGCATTTTGTTGCGTATAGCCGGCTTCTAAGAATTCAGCCAAAGCTTCATCTCCTACACGACCCTTGGTATTGATGACCGCCAAGGTAAACTTAGCTAGAGTATCTAGTTTTGGATCTGTCTCAATTGGAGTGCGGTTGCGAAGGGCTTGGAGAAGATCATCATTCATCTGGATTTGTTTGATTGAAAAGGCAGTATGACCAGCCACGCAGAAAGCACAACCATTGGTTACGGCAGCTGTGATTTGCACTACTTCACGCTCTACTGGTGTCAGGCTGTTGCGACGGTTGATGGCTCCGACAGTTCGGTAGGCTTCAAGAGCGGTTGGGGCATTGGCCAAGAGACCGATTAGGTTGGGAATATAGCCATTGTTATCTTTTTGTACTGTTTCAAGAACTTCTTTTACTTCTGCTGGTGCTGATTCTACTGTGTGGATGGTAAATGTTGTCATAAGAAACCTCTTTTCATTTTATTGTCATTTAGTCTATCATAGAATTTCCCCCTTGGATAATATATATTTTCAATCGCCTTGATAAGAAATATCTATGAAATGAAAAAATCACACGAAAAGTGTGATTGGGTTAGTTTTTAAAATACTTTTTGGTTTCTGCAATAACGACTGGCGACAAGACCAAAAGGGCAATTAAGTTTGGCAAAGCCATTAAAGCATTGACGATATCTGCGATAATCCAAACCATATCCAACTCGATAAATCCTCCCAACAAGACCATGACTACAAAGACTACACGGTAAAGCCAGATAAAACGAACACCAAAGAGAAACTCAAAACAGCGTTCTCCGTAGTAGTTCCATCCGAGAATCGTCGTAAAGGCAAAGAGCACAAGGAAAATGGTCAAGAGGGCAGGACCAAAGTGTGAAAAAACTGTTGAAAAGGCTGACTGGGTCAAGGCAACACCATTTAAATCTCCGCTCCAAACACCAGTTACTAAGATTGTTAGACCTGTCAGAGTACAGATAATCAAAGTATCAATAAAGGTTCCTGTCATGGAAATCAAGCCTTGCTCTACAGGCTCATTAGTCTTAGCTGCAGCCGCTGCAATGGGAGCTGAACCAAGACCAGATTCGTTAGAGAAGACTCCTCGCGCCACACCATTTTGGATAGCCATCCGAATGCTGGCACCTGCAAAACCACCTACGGCAGCAGCTGGACTAAAGGCTGAAGTAAAGATGAGGACAAGTGTGGCTGGGATTTTCTCGATATTAAAGAGAATAACTGTAAGAGTCCCTAAAATATAGACAATAGCCATAAAAGGAACGACTGCTGTCGAAACCTTTGAAATGGATTTGAGTCCACCAAAGACTGCAATTCCTACAAAAATAGACAAAACGAGAGCTGTGATAGCTGGATCAACTTGGGCTGTATTTTGAATGGATTCTGTAATCGAATTGACCTGGGTAAAGGTACCAATCCCTAGAAGAGCTACCAATACACCAGCCAGGGCAAAGAAAATAGCAAGTGGACGCCACTTTTCTCCCATTCCCAAAAGGATGTAGTGCATGGGGCCTCCAGCTACAGCTCCATTTGCATCCTTGCTACGGTATTTGATGGCCAGCAAGCCTTCAGCGTACTTGGTTGCCATCCCAAAAAAGGCCGCCATCCACATCCAAAAGAGGGCGCCTGGCCCACCAACCTTGATGGCTGTCGCGACCCCGATGATATTTCCCGTACCAACGGTGGCGGCTAGAGCTGTACAGAGAGCAGCAAAGCTCGACACATCGCCATGCCCCTTATCCTTGGTAAAGATCAGCTGAAAGGCCTTAGGGAGACGAGCCACCTGCAAAAGTCCTAGTCGGATGGTCAAATAGATACCCGTTCCGACCAATAAGATCAAGAGGGGAGGCCCCCAAACGAAAGCATCAAGCGCTTTTAGCAATTCTAACATTTCCTTCTCCTATCTTTTCAACCCCAAAAGAAAGAGCACATGCAAGATACATGTACTCTGGAATGCTTAGATAAATGCTAAAAAGCGGTCTATCTTAGCTCTGTCCTTTTACCTGAGAGTTTGAGCAGTTGCCTGCCTTGCCCCTTCGGTGCCTTTACGGTCTCTCCAGAGTTCCGTCCATTTACAGTCATGGAAAACAAACCTTTCTCCATTTCTATTAAACTTCATTCGGTGTTGGTATTTTATTTTTTATTATTCTACAAGAAAAGTTAGCCTTTGTCAATGTTTTCTATGAAAATTTTTAGTTTTCATTTCTTTTTTTCAGAAAGATTGACTCCTTCTTCTCTCTATCCTTTAAAGGTCACAATGGTTGCGCCACTGCCTCCAGCATTCTGTGGAGCATAGCCGAAACTCTTAACATGCTTATTTCTTTGTAGGTATTTGATAACGCCCTCACGGATGACTCCTGTTCCGATACCATGGATGATGTCGACTTGCGCCATGTTATTGAGCAGGGCTTGATCGATAAAGGCGTCCAGCTCATTCATGGCTTCTTCGTACCGTTTGCCTCGGAGATCCAGTCTCGCTTGCGGACCACGGCCAGAAGCACGTTTGACGACATTGACTTGTTTTTTCTTGACTGGGGCTTCTTGTTGGGCTTGAACAAGGTCAAATTCTTTCTCTTCCAGGGTCATCTTGATCAAACCAACTTGGGCTTCCCAACGGCCGTCCTTAAGTTGATTGGTCAAGGTTCCACGTTGCCCATAACTGAGAACCACGATATCATCTCCAACCTTTGGAGCTCGTTTTTTCTTGGCTTTTTGAAGGACCTTGTTTTTAGACAAGTCGACTTTTTCAGGAGCCAGTTTTTTCAGCTCAGCCTTGGCTTCAATGATTTCGTGGGGTTTGAGTTGAGACTTACTGTGAAGATTCTTGAGAATCTGGTCACTCTCACTTAGAGCGAGTTCCACAATCTCAGCAGCCTGTTCACGCGCCTTATTGAGCTCAGTTTCCTTTTCACGATTGAGCTCATTGTAGAGTTTTTTGAGCGCTCGATTCATCTTGAGGTTTTCTTGCTCGACCTCACGGATATTGTCCAAGCGTTTACGACTTTCAAGCGTTTGTTCTTCCAATTGCTCAATGATGCGGTTGACATCATTATCTTGATCAACCTGCTGGCTGGCATCTCCCACGATGACATCTGACAAGCCCAGACGCTTGGCAATTTCAAAGGCATTACTTCGGCCAGGAACTCCCTGCATAAAGCGATAAGTCGGACGCAAACTAGCTGTATCAAACTCCATGCTGGCATTTTGCACAAAGGCTGTCTCAATACCATAAGCCTTAAGTTCTGGATAGTGGGTCGTCGCCATAGTCTTGACCTGACGCAGACGAAGATCCTCCAGAATAGCCATAGCAAGGGCTGCTCCTTCCTGCGGATCGGTACCTGCCCCAAGCTCATCTAGCAACAAGAGCGAGTGCTGATTGACTTTGCCAAGAATATCTACGATATTGGTCATGTGGCTGGAGAAAGTCGACAAGCTTTGCTCGATAGACTGTTCATCCCCGATATCGGCGAAGATTTCTTCGAAAATACCAACACGGCTCCCCTTGTCAGCTAAAATAGGCAATCCAGATTGGGCCATGAGTTGAGTCAAACCCAAGGTTTTGAGCATGATGGTCTTCCCACCTGTATTGGGACCTGTAATGACAATGGCCGTTAATTCCTTGCCAAAGTGTACATCGTTTGCAACAGCATTTTTGACCAAAGGATGGCGAACATGAAGGAGTTGAATCTCTTGATTCTCTGAAAGTTGAGGAACAACTGCTTGCATTTCTTGAATGAAACGCACTTTGGCACGAATCAAGTCTAAATGGCCGATAATCCAAGCGTCATTAGCAATCTCTGCAGCATGAGGGCGGACCCGTTCTGAGAGCTCCTGCAGGATGCGAATCATCTCATAGCGTTCGTCTGCTCGCAAACTAGCGATTTCTTCGCTCAGCTTGACCACCTCACGTGGCTCGATATAGACCGTGTTCCCACTAGCAGAGATATCATGGACAACACCTGCAATCTTGTTACGATAGGTGTTCTTGACAGGTAAAACCTGACGGCCATTTCTGCTAGCAATAATGCCTTCCGTCAACATCTGCGCTTTTTGCTTGAGTAAGTCTTGCAAGACATCTCGAACTTGACTCTCGCTATCATGGATTTTCCGACGGATGCGTGCTAGCTCTTCGCTAGCAAAAATTTCGATAAATCCTGCATCATTTAGGGATTGTAGACTCCCTTGCAAGTGTGGGAAATCATGTAGTTTTTCAAACCATCTCGCCAATTGTTCCAAGCGAACATTTTCAAGATTGGCATAAAAATTTTGTAACTCTCTGCTAGCAAGCAAGACTCTTTTGAGGAGTAGGAACTCCTCAATACTGAGGTCCGCCCCCATCTCCAGACGCTTGCAGACAGCTGAAATCTCACGTGTCGCTAAGATGGTAAAGTGAGGTTGCTCCACAAATAGGGCTTGCATTTCCTCCATCTCAGCAAAAGCCTGTTTGATTTTATCCTCCTTGGTAGTCGGAGCCAAACCTTTTAGCTCCTCTAGTCCCTGTTCTGTCAGGAGATGAGGTTCAAACAAGGCTTTGATTTTATTAAATTCTAAGGTTTCTAGTATTTTTGTATTCATATTTTTTCCTTGTATACTGGTTTACAAGATTGTAGCGCCCAGAGGTTTTTGAACTTTACCTAACCCTAGTCGTCCAATCTGTAAACAAAGGGCTAGGAAAAATCCCGCCCTTTTTATCCGATTAAATTTGTCACCCAAAGTTGTTTGATAAGGTTTGTCGTAAAAGGGACACTTTGGATAATGTGTTTGGCTACTATACTTTTTTCGAGTGAATTTTGAATGACTGCCAGAGGCACCGTTGCAAGAATGGTCAGAGCCATTTGCAAGACAAATAAGGTTACCAATAATGACAAAACACCTGCTCCGATACGAAACCAGATGCCCCCTAGCTTATTAGTCGGAATCAAATGTAGAAACAAACCGATAAAACGTCCGATACTGTAACAAATTCCGAAAACTAGAAGGTAGGCCAGACCCGCATAAAAGACCTTGTCTAGCTGAAAAAGTTGGGCTGAAGGGAAGAAAAAGGTACCCTGCCCTTCCTGAGGATTGGCATAAGGGACAAGCAAGTGGAAGTGATCTCCCAATGATTTATAAAACTGTCCCGCAACAAAGGCTGAAATCACTGCCACGAGGAAATAATAAACTTGCAGCACCAAACCTCTACGGTAGCCGATGTAAAAGCCCCAAGCTAAAACCAGTAAGAGAAGGATCGAAATCATAGGGAATCCTCAATCTTGCTCTGCTCTTGCTTGACAGCCACTAACTTATTTCGAAGGTCTTTAAGCTCCTGCTCCTTATCGTCAAACTCAATCTCACGACTAAGCTGCGTCGATAGGCTGTTAATCGCTAAAAGGAGGGCAATGGTTTCATCATCCGCCCCAGGCATTCGTTCCTTAATTGCTTGGTATTTTTCAGTCGCAACCTTGGCAATTTCCTCCATGAAGAGGTTGTCATGCTCGGTTGTCAAGGTTAATGTCTTTTTCCCGAATGTAAACTTATATCGATTTAGATTTGCCATAAAATTCACCTCACGATATTATACCAAATTTCGCTAACTTTGTCAGTTTTTACCAATTCTCCTGCTTTTGTGGTACAATAGAGACTATGGCAAGTATCACACTCACACCAAGTGAACAGGAAATTCAGAGCTTTTTAAGCCAGTATCAGAAGGCTCTCAGTCCTAGTAAAAATCCTTATATTCGCTATTTTTTGCGACTGCCTCAGGCAACGGTTTCCATCTATACTTCTGGAAAAGTCCTCCTGCAGGGCGAAGCTGCTGAGCAGTACGCCAGTTTCTTTGGTTACCAAGTTCAACAAGAAAACAGTGGACAAGATTTTCCTATGATTGGGACTGACGAGGTGGGAAATGGTTCCTACTTTGGTGGGCTTGCTGTCGTGGCTTCCTTCGTGACACCTGACCAGCATGACTTCTTACGAAAACTCGGCGTGGGGGATTCCAAGACCCTGACAGACAAAAAGATTCGTCAGATTGCCCCTATCCTTAAAGAAAAAATCCAGCACCAAGCGCTCCTCCTTTCACCGAGCAAGTACAACGAAGTTATCGGAGAGCGTTACAATGCTGTTTCTGTAAAGGTTGCCCTTCACAACCAGGCTATCTTTCTCCTTCTCCAAAAAGGAGCTCAGCCAGAAAAAATCGTCATTGATGCTTTTACAAGCGCTAAAAACTATGACAAGTACTTGACGCAAGAAGCCAACCGTTTTCCAAACAAAATTAGCTTAGAAGAAAAAGCTGAGGGCAAATACCTGGCTGTTGCAGTTAGCTCTATCATCGCGCGTGATCTCTTCCTCGAAAACTTGGAAAATCTTGGACGAGAACTAGGCTATCAACTGCCAAGTGGCGCAGGAACTGCTTCTGATAAGGTTGCTAGCAAAATCCTTCAGACCTATGGCATGAAAGGACTTCATTTCTGTGCCAAACTGCATTTTAAAAATACTGAAAAAGCCAAAGCAATTCTAGAAAGGTAAGTTATGAATTATTTTAAAACATTTCTAAAAGAGTGGGGACTCACATTCCTCATCATTATAGTAGTTGGTCTCAGTCGTCTCTTTCTATGGACCAATGTTCGCGTGGAAGGACACTCTATGGATCCGACCCTAGCTGATGGAGAGATTCTCTTTGTCGTCAAGCACCTCCCTATTAACCGCTTTGACATTGTAGTTGCCCATGAAGATGATGGAAATAAAGACATCGTTAAACGCGTCATCGGCATGCCTGGTGATACCATTCGCTACGAAAACGACAAGCTCTTTATCAACAATCAAGAAACCGATGAACCTTACCTAGCAGACTACCTCCAACAGTTTAAAAATGATAAACTGCAAAACGCCTATTCGGGGAAAGGCTTTGAAGGGGATAAGGGGGTCTATTTTAGAAGTCTAGCCCAGAAAGCTCAAGCCTTTACTGTCGATGTGAATTTCAACACCAGCTTCAGCTTTACCGTACCCGAGGGTGAGTACCTCCTCCTTGGAGATGACCGTTTGGTTTCCAGTGACAGTCGCCATGTCGGAACCTTTAAAGCCAGTCAAATCAAAGGAGAAGCCAAATTCCGTTTCTGGCCACTCAACCGTATCGGAATCTTTTAAAATCAGCAACTAGATGCTGTGATAGTCTTTTTGAGTTAGCTTTTAGGATTAGATTGCAACTTGGCAATATCTTGTACCAAGTCCAAAATCCAAGAAAAAACTAACTGAAAGCTCTATCCCAGCTCTTTTTCTATCAAAAAGGAAATCTATGGAAGTTTATTTTTCAGGCACCATTGAACGCATTATTTTTGAAAATCCCAGTAATTTTTATCGTATCCTCCTCCTAGATATCGAAGATACCAATGCGGAGGACTTTGACGATTTTGAAATCATCGTTACAGGAACCATGGCTGACGTGATTGAGGGCGAAGACTACACTTTTTGGGGACAAATCGTTCAACACTCCAAGTACGGAGAACAACTGCAAATCAGCCGCTATGAACGAGCAAAACCGACTCGAAAAGGGCTAGTTAAGTACTTTTCCAGTAGCCATTTCAAGGGAATTGGTCTCAAAACCGCCCAAAAAATCGTTGATAGCTATGGTGACAATACCATAGACGAAATTCTGGAGCATCCTGAAAAGCTAGAAAGCATTGCAGGACTCTCTGCCAAAAACCGTGAGGCTTTCGTCTCTACCCTCCGTCTCAACTATGGGACAGAAATGGTCTTGGCAAAACTAGCCAACTACGGCATTCCCAATAAACTAGCCTTTCAGATTCAAGACTTTTACAAGGAAGAAACTCTTGATATGGTTGAAAATTATCCCTACCAGCTGGTCGAGGATATCAAAGGTTTGGGCTTTACCATTGCAGACCAACTGGCTGCCGAACTAGGCATCGAAAGCCAGGCTCCCGAACGCTTCCGTGCTGGCCTTGTCCACAGTCTCTTTCAAGGCTGTATGGATACGGGCGATACCTACATGGAAGCCCGAGATTTGCTGGAACATACCCTAACTCTCCTCGAGTCTTCTCGTCCCGTGGAACTCGATCCTAGCCAAGTCGCTCAGGAATTATCTCATCTGATCGAAGAAGACAAGGTTCAGCAGATCGATACCAAAATCTTTGACAATAGCCTCTTTTTCGCCGAGGAAGGTATTCGCAGTCACTTGGTTCGTATCCTTGAAAAAGGAAAACAGAAAAATCAGGATTTAGAAACCATTCAAAAGCATATCGCTACTGTCGAGGAGGAACTGGGTATCCAATACGATAGCATCCAAAAACAGGCTATCTGCGATGCTATCCAGAACAAGGTCTTTATCCTAACAGGTGGACCTGGTACGGGTAAGACGACTGTTATCAATGGGATTATCGCTGTTTATGCCCTCTTAGAGGGACTTGACCTCAGGAAAAAAAGCAACCTACCTATTCTTCTAGCAGCTCCAACTGGTCGAGCAGCTCGACGCATGAATGAATTAACAAGTTTGCCTAGCGCGACCATTCACCGCCATTTGGGGATGACGGGAGACGATGATACCAGTCATCTGGAAGATTATCTGGATGCCGACTTCATCATCGTGGATGAGTTTTCTATGGTGGATACTTGGTTAGCCAACCAACTTTTCTCCAACATCTCTTCTAACAGTAAAATTCTCATCGTGGGCGATAGCGACCAGCTACCTTCTGTTAGTCCTGGACAAGTCCTGGCTGATCTGCTCCAGATATCCCTGATTCCGCAGACTCGCTTGGAACGGATTTACCGTCAGAGCGAAGAATCAACTATCGTCACCTTGGCTAGTCAAATTCGACAAGGCATCTTGCCAGCTGACTTTACTCAGAAAAAAGCAGACCGCTCATACTTTGAAATTGCTAGTGGTCATATCCCAGCTACCATTGAGAAAATTCTTGGTGCTGCCCTCAGAAGTGGCATTCCGGCTCGTGATATTCAGGTGCTGGCGCCTATGTATCGAGGAACTGCTGGTATTGACGCCATCAACCAACTCATGCAAGACCTGCTCAATCCTCTTCAAAAAGGGCAGGTTAGCTTTGAAACAACTCAGTATCACTATCGAACAGGGGACAAGGTCATTCACCTAGTCAACGACGCTGAAGTCAATGTCTTTAATGGAGACCTAGGCTACATCACAGACCTGATTCCTGGAAAATACACCGAGTCTAAACAAGACGAGATTGTCATTGATTTTGATGGCAATGAGGTCGTCTACCCACGTAACGAATGGTACAAGATTCGCTTGGCCTATGCCATGAGTATCCATAAGTCGCAGGGGAGTGAGTTTCCCGTTGTCATCCTGCCCATCACCAGTGCTAGTAGACGTATGCTGGAGCGAAATCTCATCTACACAGCTATCACACGGGCCAAGAGCAAGCTTATCCTTCTTGGTGAATTACAGGCCTTTGACTATGCAGTCAAGCATATCGGGACTGCCCGTAAGACCCACCTGATTGAGCGTTTTCAGGACCTAATAGAAAGGACTGACCAAACCAACCCAACCCCTAGCGAAACGACAAATCAAGAAGAGTCTCCTCTATCCTACATCCTTACCGAGGAAAACTGGTCTAGTATTCCAGCCATGATCGGGATTACAGATGCAGACCTCAAAGAGATTTTTGGAAAATAGACCAGCAGAAAACCCACCAAATCAGGTGGGCTTTTTCTCTTTCAAGATTATTTTACTGTTGCTGTACTTGTGATCAATTCAACAGCTTTTTTGATTGCGATATCGTGTTTCAACATATCAGCTGAAAGCAAGTTTTGAACTTGTGCAACTTCCATGTTGTAAGTTGCTGCCAATTGTTCGATTTCTTTTTGGATTTCTTCTTCAGTAGCGTCAAATCCTTCAGCCTTCGCAACTGCTTCGATTACAAGGTTAGTCTTCGTACGTGACTCAGCTTCTGCTTCGTATTGTTTGTGAAGGTCTTCTTGAGTAGTTCCAGTGATTTGGAAGTACATGTCAGGGTTGATACCTTGACGTTGCAAGTTTCCAAGGAATTCATTTACTGAGCGGTGAACTTCCTCGTGGATCATTTCTTCTGGAAGTTCTACGATTTCAGCGTTTTCTACAGCTTTATCGATTGCTGCGCCTTCAAGGGCATCTTTGTATGCTTCTTCTTTCGCAGCAGTCAATTCTTTGCGGTATTTTTCTTTCAATTCGTCAAGTGTTTCCACTTCTTCGTCGATGTCTTTTGCAAGTTCATCGTCAAGAGCTGGAACTTCTTTTGCTTTTACTTCGTGAATAGTTGTCACGAATTTAGCTTCTTTACCTGCAAGGTCCTCTGCTTGGTAGTCTTCTGGGAATGTTACGACTACATCAACAGTTTCGCCAGCTGAGTGACCAACCAATTGGTCTTCAAAACCAGGGATGAATTGTCCTGAACCAAGTCCAAGTGAGAAGTTTTCACCTTTTCCGCCGTCAAATTCAACACCATCGATAGAACCAACGAAGTCAATCACAACAGTGTCGCCATTTTCAGCAGCAGCTTCCTTGATAACCAATTCAGCCAAGTTGTTGCGTTCGCGTTCGATACGCTCTTCAACGTCAGCGTCTGTTACTTCTTTTTCTACATCAACTGATACTTCAAGGTTTTTATAGTCACCCAATTTAACTTCAGGTTTTGTCACGACTTCAGCAGTGATAACCCAGTCTTGACCTTTTTCCATTGAAGTTACGTCAATTTTTGGTTGCGCAACCACTTCAAGACCAGCTTCTTTTACAGCTGCTTCATAAGCGTTTGGCAAAAGAGCGTTCAACACATCTTGGTAAAGTGTTTCTTCACCAAATTTTTTATCAAAGATAGGACGTGGAAGGTGACCTTTACGGAAACCTGGAACGTTAAGAGTTTTCTTTACTGAGTTGAATACACGGTCCACTTCTGGTTTGATTTGGTCTCGAGAGATTGTGAAAGTCAAGACACCACGGTTTGTTTCTTTGTTTTCAAATGATACAGACATTCTGTCATTTCTCCTTAAAATTTTTTAAATACAGTCTATTATAACATAAACAGGCGACTTTTTTCAAGTAATGAATGCGCTTTTCAATGATGCTAGAGATACTTGCTGGCTTCCTTGATACTAAGTTCAGCCATTCTTTCCTTATTTTTTTCGATGAAAGCTGCTACCCAGTCTGAATTGGTCTTGGAGTAGTCTCTTAGAGCCCAGCCGATGGCTTTGTTGATAAAAAAATTCTGTCTGATCCAGATTGTTGAGTAGGATCTTTTCCATCAGTTGGACATTCGTTTTCTCTTTTCTTAACAACTGGTGGTCAATGGCAACTCGTCTCAGCCACATATTGTCCGATAGGCTCCATTTTAAAATCACTTCTTCAAGTTCCGAATGGTCGGCTACCAAACTCCCTACTACTCGGTCTAGAATATCTACCGTGTCCCACCAAGACTTGGTCACGACCAGGCGCTCAAGCTTAGGCAAATCGTCCTTCGTTAGATAAGACTGCATGGCTTTCAAATAGTTGGCAGCCACATATTGGTATTCTCTAGGCTCCTTTTCCCAGCAAGTGTCTACAAAATTCCAATCGATAATTCTTGTTTTTTTCGCGCTTGGAAAATACTTTTTATAGAGAGCGTTTCTTTCAGGGCCTGCAATACCTAGAAAGGGAAATTGATGGCGCATATAGGCTTCCATAGGCCCTGCTTTTTCAGGGACTTTTGTTGCTTCTATCTCCTCAAGTAAATCTGCAAGACTCATCTAAAAGTCCTCCTGCCCGACCAAGTGGTGCTGGAAGGCATAGACCGCCGCCTGGGTGCGATCACTGACCTCAAGTTTGGCAAGAATGTTGGACACATGGGTCTTGACCGTCTTGAGAGAGATGAAGAGTTCATCTGCGATGCGCTGATTTTCGTAACCCTTGGCGATGAGTTGAAGTACATCTCGCTCACGCGCAGTCAGGTCCTCATGAAGTTCCATATGATTGCAGTGGTATTCGACCTTCTTGCTGACCTCTTGCTCAATAGCAAGCTCGCCCGCTGCCACCTTACGAACTGCATGGAGCAGTTCATCTGCACTAGAAGTCTTGAGCATATAGCCTTTGGCACCAGCATTCAAGACCGGCATGATTTTTTCATTGTCCAAGTAAGATGTGACAATTAATATCTTGGCTTCAGGCCATTCTTTGAGGATGGCCAAGGTTGCATCAATCCCATTCATCTCAGGCATGACAATATCCATGACAATGACATCTGGACGCAGTTCCAAGGCCAACTCAATCCCTTGAGACCCGTTTGCAGCTTCGCCCACAACTTCTACATCGTCTTGGAGGTCAAAGTAGCTTTTCAAGCCCAATCGGACCATTTCATGGTCATCTACCAGTAAAATTTTCATCTCTACTCCTTTATGATTCCTTGTCTAGCAGGGGAATACGGATATCAACCGCCAGTCCTTGCTTGGGAGCTGTCAAGAGTTGAACCGTTCCTGCCATATCTTCAACCCGCTCCTTGATATTTCGCAGTCCATAACTCAAGTCGTCTAAGCTCCCTAACTGGAAACCAATTCCGTTGTCCACCACCTTCAGCTGCAATTCAACATCTGTTTGATAGAGATAGACATCTAGGCAAGATGCCTGAGCATGGCGGAGGGTATTGCTGATCAATTCCTGCAAAATGCGGAAGATATGTTCTTCAATCTTTTTAGGCAATTTAGACACATTTTGCTTGAGACTAACCTTGAGGTCGCTCTTGTCCTCTAGCTCTTTTAAGAGGATTTGAATCCCCTCAATCAAACTCTTCTCTTCCAACTCAACAGGTCGCAAATGTAGAAGCAAGACCCGCAAATCTTTCTGGGCTGTTTCGAGAATAGCTGCAACACTTTGTAACTGGGTCTGCATCTTTTCTCTATCCAGCTTCAAAGCCTGCTGACTGACACCTGATAAAATCATATGGGCCGCAAACAACTCCTGACTAACCGTATCGTGCAAGTCGCGTGCAATCCGCTTCCGTTCTTTCTCAATGATTGCTTCTTCCTTGACCAGGCTTTGGTTTTCAGCCTTTTGAACAGCCTCAGTCAAGAGGATCAGCTTACCGGACAAGTTCTTGAAACTAGCATCCAAATCTGGATCTGCAAAAGAAACTACCTCTTTTCCTGCTAGCAGTCGCTTGAGATTGACCTGCATTTTTCTGCGAGAAATTTCTTCCATCACGCGCCAAAAAAGGACAAAAAAGAAGCTCATGGAAAGGCTAAAGACCAAGATCAAGAAGATGAGTTTCTCTGTTTTCTCGATATCCTGTAGCAAATAGGACCAATCCAGTTCAAAAATATCAAGTAGACTATTAGTCAAAAAGAGGATAAAGAGGAAAGAAGTCAGACCGATTAACAGATAAGATTGCTTTTTCATCCTCTGACCACCTCCACATCGCCAACCATACTGGTCAAGAAAATCTTGACGCTCTTGTTACTCTTGAGATAGTCTCTGGTCTCCTGATGATAGTGTTCATTGCGGAGGGCTCGCTTGGGTTGATGGAGGAAAGTTAAATCTCCATAGAGGCAGTTGACACTGAGACTGATTTCCACATCTACGGGCACGATAATCCTAGTCGTTCCGACCATCTTTCTAAGGATAATGACATTGTCATGATTGGTTAGGATAACTCTTTCCAAATGAATGGTATCCTTGCCCATGAGGCGAAAGAGGTTGATATCGTCAAACTGGCAGGTCTGGTGACTAGAGAAATGATGGAGATTGCCAAACCAAGGATTGTGTTCATTTTTAACCGTTACCACCTCTTCAAAGACCAAATCCGTCTCCTCTCTTTCTTGATTCATCATCGGATAGAGAAGAAAGAGACTATAGATGACCGCTACAAAGATGGCTAAAATCACAAAGGGATTGAGCATGACAATGAAAAAGAAAAGAATAGTCGCCACAAGGAGGAAAACGTTGTTGCCCTCTTTACCTGTATAATAGCGGAGCAAGAGCAAAAAGAGGAATAGAATCAGCAGAAAACGCGAAAAATGCTCTGATACCATCAAAATCAGAGCTCCCGTCAATAAACAGGCTTCAATAAATAAAAAGATTTGAAATTTTTTCATAGACGCATCCTCTCTTTTCTATTTTATCATAATTCAAAAAAGTCACCTCGGTCTGAGGATGGAAAAAGGAGATAGGACAGAAAGCGCTCGTACAAGCTAAGTTCCAGCAACCCATTACGGTTGACAAAGAGATATAAAAAAGGGCGGGATTCTTGTCCCGACCTCTCTACATCTGATCTCTAGCTTCTTTTAGTTTACCATAAAGAATATAGTCTACGTTTTGCAGATCCGCTATGGTGGCACAATTAAGGGCACACATAATCAAACGCAGATCTTCTTTCCAGCCTTGAACAATACCAATCACTTCTTCGACGGTATAGCTTTCAACCAATTCCAGAACGGTACGTGACAGTCCTACAGCCTTGGCACCAAATACCAAGCACTTAATCATATCTAGCGGATTCCGAACACCTCCACTGACCAAGAGTTCGACCTTGTCTTTCCAGCCTTGGGCATTGAGAAGGGCTTGCATAGTAGACTGGCCCCATTGATTAAGGTAATCACGTTGACCACTGCGACGGTTTTCGATATAGGCAAAACTGGTGCCACCACGACCTGACAGGTCAAAGGTTCGAACACCCAGTTCATAGGCTCTTTCGATGGTCTTTACATCCATCCCAAAGCCCACTTCCTTTAGAATAATAGGAACAGGGATCCGATTGCTATAATCTGCTAGATGCGATTGCCAGCTTCTGAACTTCCTTTCTCCCTCAGGCATGAGCAATTCCTGCATGACATTAACATGCACTTGCAGGAGGAGAGGATTCATCTCTTCTACAGCCCGAAGTCCCAACTCGATAGGCTTGTCCAAGCCAATATTGGTTCCAAGGAGGAGCTTTGGATGGCTAGATTTGACAGAAAAAGTGTCGTCTGTAGGATCCTTGAGGGCTGCACTATAAGAACCTGTCACAAATAAAATCCCACAGGCTTCTGCAACCTGAGCTAATTTTTGATTGATTTCTTTACCTTTTTCGCTCCCACCTGTCATGGCATTGATATAAAAAGGAAAGTCCCACTTTCGACCTGCAAATTCTGTCGAAAGATCGATTTCATCTAGGTCATAAAGGGGCAAGGAAGAATGAATCAACTCCACCTCATCAAAGCTATTATAAGAACTTTTCTGTTCAAGGGCATAGCGGATATGCTCGTCCTTACGATTTGTCGTCATGTCCAATCCTTTCTTGGTATAAGAGCTCAATCCCCAGATTGGCCCAACGATTTTTTAAGGTTTCAGTGGATTGCGCATCAAAACTCAAGGCAATCCCACAGTCACCACCACCAGCACCGCTGCTCTTGGCAACGGCCTGCAAACCTCGGCTGGCCATTTTTAACTCTCTGAGCGAAGGCGTGTAAATATCTGCGCTCAAACCTTCTAAAAGCTGACTGGCTGTTTCCACCTGCTCGATGATTTTTTCTGCTTTCCCCTGCTCCAAGGCTTCTACCAAAGCAGACACCGTTGCTTTTGAGGAAGTTAAAAAATTCTGGCCTATGTTTTGCTTGATTTGCTTGACCATTTGACTCGATACGGCCACTTGCTTGGTCCATCCCACTAGGAAATCACATTCTAGGCCCGGCTGCACTTGTGAGATAGAAAAACCCCAGTCACGCTCCAAAACTGTCGCCAAGCTTTCTTCTTCCAACCAAGCAGCCACCTTTTGGCGATCAAATGACTGGTAGAGAACCAAATCCTCTGCAACGATACAGGCAAGGTCTCCCATAGAGCCATTGTCTCCTCGCTTGAGCAAGATCGCGCTAGCCAGCTTGAACAAGAGTTCCTGATCAACCGTAATATCATATAGAGCCAGCAGGGCCTTGATAACCAAGACAACAACACTACCACTAGAACCCAGACCAAACTTTTTCCCTTCGCGTTCCATTTTTCCACGGATTTCCAAGAAAAAAGGTCGCAAAGTCTGACCGCGAACAGCAAGGAAATCTCCCACTAAAATAATCGTTTCTTGAATCAAGCTGTAGTCAGGATTTGGCGTCAAGTCCACTGCGAAATCAAACAGATCTGAATAGATACGGTAGGTCTCAGAAAAAGCAATCTCAGCCTTCATATAGATGGGGATGGCCTTTATCAAGGCTAACTGTCCTGGCTCTAAAATAGCATACTCACCTGCCAAATAGAGTTTCCCGCAAGTTTTAACAGCAATCATCTTGGCTCAAATCCTTTGTTTTTGACACAATTAAGCGGTAACGTTGACCAAAGATTTCTGATAAATGCTCCAAGTTTTCCTCTTGACAGAGGACCTTGACATTAGGACCAGCATCCATGGTAAAGTAGCAGGATTCTCCTTGCTCGCGAAGTTGGCGGACAAAGTCCATCGCTTCATAAGTCGCTTCCGTCAGATATGAAAAGGCTGGCGATGCTGTTTTGGTCGTAGCGTGCATAGCAAGGGCGTTTTTCTCCGTTAATTCCCCAACCTTGGCAAAGTCATTCTCTTTGAGATAAACCAGCATCTCCTGATAGTCCTTTTCAGACTGGCGTACCCAGTCATCAAAGGTCGTCGAGGTTTCCACACAAAGTTTCATCCCATCACGGCTAGAAATTGGTTTTTTCTTGTCCTCTAACACCAACATAATCATAGCTAGTTTCAAGTCTGTTTCTACAGGGTAAATTTCCCCGCTATCCTTATCCCAGGCACCCAGTGGTCCATAAAAACTGCGGGAGGAAGAACCTGAGGCAAACTTAGCCTCCTGCGCCAACTGGCTCCGATTCAAGCCAAGCTGGAAATAAGCATTGCAAGCCTTGACCAAGGCGGATAAACCACTGGAACTTGAGGATAAACCAGCTGCGGTAGGCATATTGTTTTCAGTGTCAATACGAACAAAGCCCTCACCATCTGGACGGTAGCGGTCAATAATCTTAGTCATCTTGGCATGCTCCGCCTCATTTTGTAGCTGACCATTTATATAAAAGGCATCAGCAGTCGCATGGGCTGGCAGAGGCGACAAGGTCGTCTCTGTATACATGTTTTCCAAAGTCAGAGAGATGCTGCTAGTAGCAGGCACCATCTCTTTTTCTTTTTTCTTTCCCCAATATTTGATAATGGCAATATTTGCGTAGGAACGTACTGTTACAGGCTTTCGATCCATGTCTGAACAGCTCCTTTCTCTTCTAATCGTTTTGCTAGTTCTTGTGCTTGATCTAGATTGGCTACCAAGGCGATAATACAGCCTCCTAGCCCACCACCACTCATCTTGGCACCCAGAGCACCATGGTTAAGAGCCGTTTCAACAAGGGAATCTGCTTCAGGGCTACTGACACCAATTTCTTTTAGATGTAAATGCGCTTGACTGAGGATTTGTCCCAGTTTTTCAGCATCTTTTTGTCTGATCACCTCTTCTGCCTGCTGGGTAAATTCCCCCAAGGCATGCAAAAACGGTAAGGCATCCTTCCCCTTGCTTTGAACCACTTGGATGGCTTCGCGTGTATGACCATAAACGCCTGTATCTGCAATCACCAAATAGGCGGATAGGTCCATCTCAAGCTCTGTAAAACCAACATTCTTGATAAAGCGAATGGGCTGGTCACTGAGACAAGTTTTGGCATCCAAACCACTAGGATTCATATGAGCAATCATCTCAGCCCGATTGACCAAGATTTCTAGTACATCATGAGGCAGGTCGGCCTGATAGTAGTCAAAAACAGCTCGAATGGCCGCTATGCTGATAGCTGCTGACGAACCCATTCCCCGTTTTTCAGGGATAGCCGAGTCAATCACACAGCGAATGCAGGCTTCTTTGATATCCAAATACTCCAGCGAAGCATATACCGCCATGGACAAGGTATCCTCTTCATACAGACGCCAAGGACTCTCTGCAGGGACTACCTTACAAGTCACCTCCACCTCCAAAAGAGGCAAGGAAATAGCAGGATAGCCGTATACGACCGCATGCTCCCCTATTAAAATAATCTTACTATGTGCCTGACCGACACCCACTTTTTTTGTCATGTTTTCCTTTAACCAGACGAAAAGACCGTCTTACTTTTCATACAGTAGTATTTTCTCCTATCTATTTTATTATATTTTCACAAAAAAAGCGATTGTTTCCTTCACAATCGCCTCTTTCATTATTGGACCCATTCGCCATTATAGTTGACGTAGTAGCCATCCACTCTTGTACTAACTGCTAAAGCACCTGAACTATAAGCATAGTACCATTTGCCATTGACCTGGAACCAACCTGTCTTCATGTCACCATTATTTGCATGTAGGTAATACCAAGTCGAACCATCCTTAATCCAACCAGTTGCCATAGCTCCTGATGAACGGAGATAGTACCACTTGTTACCGACATAAGCCCAGCCTGTCTTCATATCTCCATTTTTAGCATATAGATAATACCAAGTCGAACCATCTTTAATCCAACTAGTTGCCATAGCTCCCGATGAGCGGAGGTAGTACCACTTATTACCTAGATATTGCCAACCAGTTTGCATAATACCAGTTGTTGGATCTAGGTAGTACCAAGTCGAATCATCGTTTATCCAACCCGCACGTCTTTCACCACCAAGGTAGTCTTTTCCTAAATGACCTGTTTTTGCTAGGTAATACCAGTTAGATTGATCGTAGAGCCAACCTGTCTTTAAAGAATGATCTTCATTAAAGTAATAATTTGCTAATTTAAGAACTTCTGGGCCTTCAAAGCCTTCACCATGTTTTTTACCAACAGTTAATGAATCCTTAACCTCTAATTGTTTCCAGCCAACAAATTCTTGTAGTACCCCATCTTGATCAAAGTAGTACCATTTATATTGAAGGCCAATTTCGAAAACTGGACGATTATCAAATAAATCATCACGATAACCCGTCCCAGAAATTTCTAAGTATTGCCAGCCGACTACCATTTCTCCATCATCATCAAAATAGTACATTTTACCATCTATTTTATGCCAATAGATCGCTTTATGGTCATCTTTTATATAGTATTTTCTATTGCCCTTATCAACAAACTGTCCACCTGCGGTATCCGCCAATACTGTATTTGTCGCTAGCAAGCCGAAGAAAAACACTGCTAGTCCAACTTGCATCATTATTTTAAATTTTTTCATTAGATCTTTCCTCCATAACTGATTGTAGCAAAGGCTTTACTGTATGTCAATATATAGAAACTTCTCAAAAAAAGCAGTTACACAACTGCAACTGCTTTTCTATTCTTGCATGGTGTAACCAACACCACGCACGGTTTTAATGTAGCTTTTTTGACCTTTTACGTCAAGCTTGCTACGTAGATAACGGATATAAACATCCACGATATTGGTCTCTGTCGCACTTTCGTACTTCCAAACACTTTCCAACAACTGCTCACGAGTCAAGACTTTCTTGCTTCCCATGAGAGTAGCCAAAAGGTCATACTCACGGCGCGTCAGAGCAATCATCTCCTCGCCACGATAAACGGTATGATGTTCTACATCCATACGTAGGTTGCGGTAAGACGTTGGGACCTTCATCTGACTACAGTGTTGGTCGATAAAGTCCCGACCTCGGAAAATCGCTGAAATACGAGCTACTAGATTATCAATAATCACTGGCTTATAGATGTAAGAAACGGCGAAGCGCTGGATTGTCTCAATCTGGTCTTGCAATTCTTCGCGATGGTCCAAGACCATGATTACTGAGGCTGGTTTTGTCCGACTCAGCCTCTCTGCAAAATCCTGGGCTGTCATATCCCCCAGACGAGCATTCAGTAAAATCAAGTCATAATCCGTCTGGAGAGCCATGGAGAGGGCTTTTTGTCCTTCATCTACCAGATCAACACGGTATTGCTCTTTTTGGAGTTCCAGACTGAGAAAATGAGCGAGATTTCGTTCTTTCTCAAGTAATAAAATCCGTTTCCCCATGGCAGACCTACTTATTTTTCGTCATACCAAGAGTAGTGGAAGGTTCCTTCTTTGTCTTTACGTTGGTAAGTGTGAGCACCAAAGTAGTCACGTTGCGCTTGGATCAAGTTAGCTGGAAGGTCTGCTGAACGGTAGCTATCAAAGTAAGTAATAGCTGCTGAGAAAGTTGGTACTGGTACACCAGCTTGAACCGCAAGAGCTACGATATCACGCACTGCTTGTTGGTATTTAGCAGTAACATCCAAGAAGTACTCATCCAAGAGAAGGTTAGCAAGATCAGCGTCACGGTTGTAAGCATCTGTGATCTTTTGCAAGAAACGTGAGCGGATGATACAGCCATCACGCCAGATAGATGCGATGTCCGCAAATGGCAAGTTCCAGTTGTTTTCTTTAGAAGCTACACGCAATTGTGCGAAACCTTGTGCGTAAGAGATAATTTTTGAGAAGTAAAGGGCCTGACGGATCTTTTCAATCAACTCAGCCTTGTCTCCTTCAAATTTGAAAGCAGCTGGTTTTGGAAGGACCTTGCTAGCATGTACACGCTCTTCTTTGTATGTAGAGATGTAGCGAGCAAATACTGACTCAGTAATCAGTGACAATGGCACACCAAGGTCAAGTGATGATTGACTAGTCCATTTACCAGTTCCCTTGTTGCCTGCAGCATCAAGGATATAGTCTACGATTGGTCCCTCTTGGCCTTCATCGTCTTTACGGCTCAAGATATCAGCTGTGATTTCGATCAAGTAGCTGTCCAATTCACCCTTGTTCCACTCAGTAAAGATTGCAGCCATGTCTTCTGCAGAAAGGCCAAGCAAGTGTTGCATGAGGTCATAGCTTTCTGCGATCAATTGCATGTCCCCATACTCGATACCGTTGTGAACCATTTTCACATAGTGACCAGCTCCATCAGGACCGATGTAAGTAACACATGGTTTGCCATCTTCAGGTGCTTTGGCTGAGATTTCTTCGAGAACATCAGCAACCAATTCGTAGGCTTCTTTTTGTCCACCAGGCATGATAGAAGGACCTTCAAGGGCACCTTTTTCACCACCAGAAACCCCTGTACCGATAAAGTTGATGCCTGAGTTTGCCAATTCTTCATTACGACGGATGGTATCTTTGTAGAAAGTATTTCCTCCGTCAATCAAGATATCACCCTTGTCAAGGTGGGGAAGGAGAGCTTGGATAGTTGCGTCTGTCCCAGGTCCAGCTTGAACCATGAGCATGATACGACGAGGTTTTTCGATAGATTGAACGAAAGACTCTACATCGTAGCTAGGTACAAAGTTCTTTTCAGGATGGCAAGCAATTACGTCTTCTGTTTTTTCTTTACTACGGTTGTAAATGGCAACTGTATAGCCACGAGATTCGATATTTAGGGCAAGGTTACGACCCATTACGGCCATACCAACGACACCAAAGTTAGCTTTTGTCATGTGACACTCCTCTTGTTTAATATGTTTTATTTTATCATTTTTACCTATGAAAGGAAAGAATTTTGTAACGGACTCCTAGTAGTCCAAGTCATCTGCGTGACCAGCTCCATTACCGACAAAGTATCCAGTCTTACAGTTGAGGGTGAAGAGATAGGTTCCATCTGGTTTGTAGAGGTTGTAATAACCATTTCCGTTTACGATATTGACCCGTTCTAGGATATATTGATTGCCAGTGATATAGCCACGAGCACGCGATGTTGCTAGGATTTGTTCAAGGACACCGTCCGCAAAATTCCAGGCAGGGTTGCTGCTATCCTCTACAGCTGATTGGTTGTACGGTACACGACTAGCACTTCTTTGAAGATTGACACCATCGCTAGACAAACCTCCACTTTCCGGTCTGCTGGCAGGTGCTGAACTTGATGAAGCAGACGAACTGCTCGTACTGCTATCAGTCGTTGTACTTGAACTTTCCTGACTACTGCTACTTGAACTTGAACTAGAGGCGCTTGTTTGCTGGCTCTTACCAAGGCTAATGGCCTTATCTAACAGTTTATCTAGCTCTGTATTCCCTGTTTTAATCTCTGTAAATTTAGCATCTGCTTTAACCTTTGCATTGGTATCCAAGACACCATCAGTAATTGCTGGAGTCTCAAACTGATTATTCACTTCTTGCACAGCCTTGATTTGAGTTTCTAAACTATCATACTTAGATTTTGCAAGGGTATACTCTCGACTGCCTTCGAGTTTATCTAGCTGAGCCTTGAGTTGGTTCAACTTGTCAAACTGACTATTTTTCAAGGCTGTTTTATTAGCATCCGTATAAAAGGCATCATAGAGGGTATTAAACTCTTGTAGAGCCGCCTGTGTTTCTTGATTGCTAGAAGATGATTGAGAAGACTGGATGGCTTGGTTGGAGCGAGTTACTTGGCGATAGATATAGTAACTACCTGCCAAGATAAGGGCTGCTGCCAAGGCTGAACCGATAATAAACACGCGCTTCTTTTTAGAATTAGAAATTGTTTCTGATTCTGCCTGAGCTGAGCGTGAAAGTAGAGCTGTCTCTTCCTCTTCTTTCTCATCAGCAACCTCTGCTGGCGTTTGCTTTTCCAACACAAGCGGTTCCAAGTCTTGATTTTCTTCTCCCAAAGGAGGCAAAATCACATCCGAGCTTGTAGTTTCCACTGAGTCTGACACCGTTTCTTCTGAAACTGTTTCGGGTTCCTCTATGATTGGTGCCGACTCTTCAGTGATTTCTGAGACTTCCTGTGTCGTCAATTCTTCTTGAGCCTGAGCTTCCTGCAGTTCTTCTTTTTTAAATTGACGTGTTTCAAACTTATCGGCTTCGATTTCCTCGCGGTGCTGTTTGATATATTTATCCAAGATATTGTCCTCAGGCAATACTCCAGCTTCAACTTCTTCATTTTTACGGATGACTTGACCAACTGTCAGATCTTTCGCCTCGTCAAAATCAAATTTGGACTCTTGATGCTCTTTTTTATGACGATTGTGTCTTTTTTTACTCATCTGTCTTCCTTTCTACTTTACCTCTTGGCGCTTCACACGCTGACCAAAGTATTGATACAAATCCACTTTTAAGGTTCCGTTATAAAGTTTGCGCTTTTTATCCGCTGGACTTCCGTACTTACTTTCAAAAGCTTCGTCACTCGTCAGGATAAATTTGCTCCAGGTTTTCAATAGTGCAAAGACCTGTCCCATCTCAGCATAGAGCTTGGTAACTCCTGCATCATCAGATAAACGCTCTCCATATGGTGGATTGGAAATGATGACGCCATTGATCTTGTCTGAGCGCAAGTCCTGTACCCGCATTTGTTTAAAAGTGATATCACCAGCCACACCAGCTGCTTGAGCATTGGCCTTAGCAATCTCAACCATCCGAGCATCAATATCACAGCCCATAATATCCAATTCTATCTCACGATCGATTTTCTTAGCAGCTTCGGTACGCACTTCTTGAATTAACCGATCGCTAACCCAGTTCCATTCTTCAAAAGCAAAGGAACGGCGAAGCCCAGGGGCCATCTTTCTAGCAATCATAGCCGCCTCGATACAGAAAGTTCCTGAACCACAGGTCGGATCGATCAAGGGCTTATCTGGATACCAGTTAGAGAGTTGTAAAATGGCTGCTGCCATGTTTTCTTTGATAGGAGCTCCACCCTTTTCCGTACGATAACCACGCTTAAAGAGGCTAGAACCTGTCGTGTCAATCATGACAGTCGCCATATCTTTAAGGATGGACACCTCTATCTTAAACTCGGGACCAGTTTCCATCAAGGGAACCCCTTCTGGACGGGCATAGTGCTTTTGCAGTTTCTTCACAACCGCCTTCTTGGAAATAGCCTGAACACTAGGTTCATTGTGCAGTTTAGACTTAACGCATTTAGCCTTGGAAATAGGGAAACGTGCCCCGAGCGGGAGATAGTTTTCCCAATCCAGAGCAAAAACTCCTTGGAAAAGCTCTTCAAAAGTCTTTGCAGGAAAGCTTCCAACTACAATCTTGATGCGGTCAGCTGCTCGAAGCCAAAGATTGGTCTCAATAATTGCCTTCACATCTCCTTGAAAACGGACACGGCCGTTTTCGACCTGGCAATCATAGCCTAACTCTCGCACCTCACGTCCAACGACAGCCTCGAGCCCCGCTGCAGCAGTTGCGATTAAATTAAATTCTTTTTTCATTTTACAGTCTTGTAAGACCTTTCTTTTGTACACTTTAAAAAATGAGGTTGAGAAAGATTTCTCAGCCCCAACCTATATGCAATTTTCTATAAGCCATGTTTTGTTCCAGAAGTGACTAGGACCACTTCCTTCGATAATCATCTGTCTACCGCTGTCTGCATTAAACTGATAGCGGTCAGAGTGCTGCGTTCGTTTCCACGCACTCCATGCCCCGACCAAAATTTGGGTTGCTAGCTTGAGGGGTTTACCGCGTTCCACTCTCTCTGTTTCCAGAGAGACTCCGTCACTGTGGCACTTTCAAGCCTACTCTGACCTATCCGAAGACTTAGCCATTTCGACTGCCGTAACGATCTCTCGTCCCTAGGCTTATGGTTTCGCCTAGCACAAACACTACAGGCATCACAGCCTGTGCTAGCATGGACTTTCCTCATGAAAAGGGATTCTCTTCACGCGATTATCCAAAAATTGCATCTAATAGACACCTGATTATAACTCAGAATTGTCTACGATTTGCTTACCGAATACTTCTTTTTCAAGTCGATTCAATCGTTTCAAAATATCAAAATTTGTCATTGGAGTAGAACTTGTTACTTCAATAGAACTTTGTTGAGTAGAACTTGCCTGTGGCTTGTTAGACAATTCCTCCTTCAAATCAGCAATCTCCTGACGAAGAGATTTGACCAAAGCTGCGTAAGTCTCATAATCCTTGATTACATCATCTAGGAACTCGTCTACCTCTGCCTTACTATATCCGCGAACTTCACGTCCAAACTCTTGTTCAAAAATATCTTTTGCTGAAAAAATAATACTTGCCATTTCTCTCTCCATTCTTGATTGCTATTCTTATTATATAAAAAAAGACAAACAAAAATCAAGGTCAAAGCCTCATTTTTCGGAAAAATTTTCCACTATTTCGTTCAGATCCTCAAATGTTAATCTTTTTGTAACATAGCCTTCTTGATTTTTCATCATCTGGTAAAAATACTGTAACTTGGTTTCATTTTCTTCGTCATAAAAGAGATAGCACCCTTCCGTATTTTCTAGCAGAAATTTCTGATAATCGCGTAATTGTCCCTTGTGCTCATATTGTGGATAGGCGTATTTGACAAAGTCAACCTGCTTAAACTCACTAAGTTTGATTTGATTGGCCTCATTCCAGTTACTACCATGGGTTTCAAAGGCAAAAATCGTTGCCAACTGAAAGCCATAGTCTGCTTGCATGTCTTTTGCCACTTGAAGCACCCAGTACTCAAAGCCCAAGGTCCCTGTAAAGACAAGCCAGGTCACCCCTTCTTCTGCTAGACGTTCTAGATCTCTCCGAATGGCTGTTTTGATAATATCAACGCGAATATCCTTGTCATTAAAGAGACCAAGGTCGAAGGCTGAATAGCCTAAAATCAAGGCTGTTGTCATTTTTAACCCTTTCTTTGTAAATTTATGATATAATAGAGTGATGTTATTGTACCAATAAGGAGAATTATGGTCAACTATCCACATAAACTTTCATCACAGAAGAGACAAGCGCCCCCGTCACAAACTAAAAATTTCGCAAATCGGGGAATGTCTTTTGAAAAGATGATCAACGCTACGAACGACTACTATTTGTCACATGGGTTAGCAGTTATTCACAAGAAACCGACTCCCATCCAAATCGTACGTGTCGACTATCCCCAACGAAGTCGAGCCAAGATCGTTGAAGCCTACTTTAGACAGGCCTCAACGACTGACTATTCAGGGGTTTATGATGGATACTACATCGACTTTGAAGCCAAGGAAACCAGGCAAAAACATGCGATTCCGATGAAGAATTTTCATCTCCATCAGATCCAGCATATGGAACAAGTTCTTGCCCAGCAAGGAATCTGCTTTGTCCTCCTTCACTTTTCTTCTCAGCAAGAAACCTACTTATTGCCGGCCATTGATTTGATTCGTTTCTATCATCAAGATATGGGACAAAAGTCAATGCCACTTGGATATATTCGAGAAAATGGATATAGGATTGAGCCTGGTGCCTTTCCACAGATTCCCTATCTCGAAGTTATCAAAGAACATTTACTAGGTGGTAAAATAAGATGAACAAACAAACTTTCCTGCGAATAGTTAAGTATGTCAGTATCTGCCTCTTGACTGTATTTATCGCAGCTATTATGGTAGGTGGAGGCCTTTTTCTCTACTATGTAAGCAAGGCTCCGGCTCTATCCGAAAGCAAACTAGTCGCTACAACGTCTAGTAAGATCTATGACAGCAAAAATGAACTTATCGCTGATCTGGGTTCTGAGCGCCGTGTCAATGCACAGGCTAATGAAATCCCTACGGAGCTGGTCAATGCAATTGTCTCTATTGAAGATCATCGTTTCTTCAGTCACCGAGGAGTAGATACAATTCGTATCCTAGGCGCTTCCTTACGAAACCTCCGTGGTGGGGGTGGTCTTCAAGGTGGTTCTACCTTGACACAGCAGTTGATTAAACTAACCTATTTCTCAACATCAACATCTGATCAAACACTTTCACGTAAGGCACAGGAAGCTTGGCTAGCCGTTCAGCTAGAACAAAAAGCAACCAAACAAGAGATCCTAACTTACTACATCAACAAGGTCTATATGTCCAACGGAAATTACGGGATGCAAACGGCAGCCCAAAACTACTATGGTAAAGACCTCAAAGATTTAAGTCTACCTCAATTGGCTCTCCTAGCTGGAATGCCTCAGGCTCCAAATCAATATGATCCCTATTCTCATCCAGAAGCGGCACAAGAACGCCGTGACCTTGTCCTCTCGGAAATGAAAAGTCAAGGCTACATTTCTGCTGAACAATACGAAAAAGCCATTAACACTCCCATTACAGATGGACTGCAGAGCCTCCGTTCTGGAAACAACTATCCAGCCTATATGGATAATTATCTCAAAGAAGTAATCGACCAAGTCGAACAGGAAACTGGTTACAACCTTTTGACAACAGGAATGGAAGTTTATACCAATGTTGATCCAGCCGTTCAACAACGTCTCTGGGATATCTACAATACCGACGAATACGTTAATTATCCAGATGATGAGTTGCAAGTAGCTTCTACCATCGTTGATGTCACAAACGGAAAGGTGATTGCCCAGCTAGGTGCACGCCATCAATCTAGCAATGTTTCCTTCGGTATGAACCAAGCTGTCGAAACCAACCGTGACTGGGGTTCAACCATGAAACCCATCACAGATTATGCGCCAGCCTTGGAGTATGACATCTACGACTCAACTGCTGCTATCGTTCATGACGTACCTTATAACTATCCTGGCACCAACACACCTGTCTACAACTGGGATAAGAGTTACTTTGGAAACATCACGTTGCAGTATGCTCTTCAACAATCACGGAACGTTACAGCTGTAGAAACCTTGAATAAAGTCGGTTTGGATAGAGCCAAGACCTTCCTAAATGGACTCGGTATTGACTACCCAGATATGCACTATGCCAACGCGATTTCAAGTAACACAACCGAATCTAACAAAAAGTATGGGGCAAGCAGTGAAAAAATGGCCGCAGCCTATGCTGCCTTTGCCAATGGCGGTATTTACCATAAGCCAATGTACATCAACAAAATCATCTTTAGTGATGGTAGTTCAAAAGAGTTTTCTGATTCAGGAACACGCGCTATGAAAGAAACAACCGCCTATATGATGACAGAGATGATGAAAACTGTCCTAACCTACGGGACAGGACGTGGAGCCTACCTTTCATGGCTACCACAAGCTGGTAAGACTGGTACATCAAACTATACAGATGATGAAATTGAGAAATACATTAAGAACTCTGGTTATGTAGCTCCAGACGAAATGTTTGTCGGCTATACTCGTAAATATTCAATGGCTGTCTGGACCGGTTACTCTAACCGACTTACTCCTATCGTTGGTGATGGCTTCTACGTTGCTGCTAAGGTCTACCGTTCGATGATGACCTACCTCTCAACAGATGACCATCCAGGGGATTGGAGCATGCCTGAAGGCCTTTACAGAAGCGGAGAATTTGTCTTTAAGAATGGAGCACGCAATACGTGGACCCCTTCATCATCTACACAACAAAGTTCGACATCTGAAAGTTCTAGCTCAACATCTGAGAGTTCGACTTCTCAGTCAAGCGCAACTTCTCCAAGCACAAGTCAAACGCAGACGATTCCTCAACAATCAGGAACTACACCTGCTGAGCAAAACCAACCGAGTCAACCGCAACAATAAGCAAAATCCTGAGAATTTTACTTCTCAGGATTTTTATTCTTTATAGCTCAATAGTTTATCCCAAAAGCACCATAACTCTTTTGATAGTTTCTCTAACTATTGTAGAGGTTATGGTGCTGTCTTTTTCACTTTCTCTTGATGCTAAAATTTGTCAAAAACAAAGATAATCAGATGCTATTCCTTTTTCCCTTTCGCGATAAAGATAGCGGATAGAGCTAGGCTAACGCCTGCAAGGAAGAGAGCTGTATCAGATTTGCTTTCACCTGTTGCCGGAAGCTCCTTCTGATCATCATGTTTAACTTCTGGAGTCTTAGTATCAGCGAGTGAACTTAAGTTCAATTTGTACTCTGGTTTTTCAACTGTCGGTGCTGGTTGATCTCCTGCTGTACCAAGTGGACCTGTGTACTCTGGTACTTCATGTACTGCTGCTTCTACCGCGTTCACACCACCTGTAAACTCTAGTTTCTCAACTGTCGGTGCTGGTTGGTCTCCTGCTGTACCAAGTGGACCTGTGTACTCTGGTACTTCATGTACTGCTGCTTCTACCGCGTTCACACCACCTGTAAAGTCCAGTTTCTCGACCGTCGGTGCTGGTTGATCTCCTGCTGTACCAAGTGGACCTGTGTACTCTGGTACTTCATGTACTGCTGCTTCTACCGCGTTCACACCACCT
>NZ_NCUX01000031.1:0-106935 GCF_002096615.1 Streptococcus oralis subsp. dentisani | reverse complement strand
GTCGGTGCTGGTTGATCTCCTGCTGTACCAAGTGGACCTGTGTACTCTGGTACTTCATGTACTGCTGCTTCTACCGCGTTCACACCACCTGTAAAGTCTAGTTTCTCAACTATCGGTGCTGGCTGATCTCCTGCTGTACTAAGTGGGCCTGTGTACTCTGGTACTTCATGTACTGTTGCCTCAGCCGCATTCACACCACCTGTAAAGTCCGGTTTGCTCAAAACTGGTGGTTCTTCTTCACCCTTGCTTGATTGAACCGATTCTTCTGTTAATGCTTGATGGAAGCTTGCCAATTCATAAAACTCAGCCTTGCCACCTTCCCAGACTAATTTGACGTCTAGAAGAGAGCCACCATTTCGGATAGCGAAGGTTTGGAGACTAGATGTAATGGCACCGAGGTCTGTCCAGCTGTCTTGGCCATCCTTAAGTGTTCTCGCAAGAACACGTGCTTTCGCTCCTTCAGGAAGACTGGAAACGAGACGAAGGTGGTTGGCATTGGTTGGTTCAGACAAGTGATACACCAACTCACCCTTGTCTTTTTCAGACTTATAGCTGGTCAAGACTTTGCCGTCTACAAGGTTGTTGTAGAGATTACCTTGGCTTTCTCCACTACTTCCTTCTACTGTTGGATCATTGATTGGTTTGACAAATTCACCGTCATTGATTACCAATTCTGTAAATCCTACAAAACGGGCATCATAGTCTGCCGTATAGAGAACACGGAGATAGTTGGCTTTGACTGGTGTCGTCAATTCTCCTTCGATGTAGCGATTTCCTGGCATCTTAGAATCATGTGTCCAACCATCTGTCAATGAATCATCGTGTTGGCTATTGGCCACACCATCTCCTACTGTCACGACATCTGTCCAAGTTTTACCGTCTTGGCTGACTTGAATCTTACCATCACGAAGATAGTTTTGAGTTCCGTCTTGGATGTAGGCTCTAATCTTCTTGATAGTGCGTTCGCTACCAAGTTTCAAGGTCACATGACCATCTTTATGGGCGTAGTCTGAAAACTCAACGAAGTTGTTGTAAACACCGTCAAATAGTTGATCTAGGTTGTTCAGTTTACGAACATCATTGCTGCCGTATGTTGGATGAATGCCCATAGTTGTAGATTCTAGTTTGGTTGGTTGCACTTCTTTGGTTGTCACAAGGAGAGAAGTGGCTGTGACAGCTTGTTCCTGATCTGTTTTGTTGACCAGACGCACATAACGTACTAAGTGGGTTGCCACAGATCTGTCTGTCAACTGGCTGGCTGGTGTCCATTCTTGTGCATTTGCAGAATACTCTAGGCTAAGAGCAGGGTTGGCTGAGCCTTTGAGCTGGATGCTCTTGATCTGATGGATACGGTCAAGCTTCATTCCTAGATAGCTATGAGCAGGGAGTTTGGTTCCAGCTGGAATTTGAAGTTCGTAACTGCCTAAGCTATCCACTACTGGTGTTTCCTTCAAGGCGTTGACGTTGGTGTCTGTTAACTCACTGTTTCCAGAGCGTGTCTCAACAGAGAAGTCCTGAATACGCCACCAGAGGTCGAGGGCCTTGGTATTGCGTACTCGGATGTAACGAGCATTGATCGCTCTGGTCACTTCCTTGGTTTGTTCTCCTGATAGGCGATCCAACTCTTGCCATGCAGTTCCATCTGTAGAGTACTCAAGTACACCTGTGGCAAGCTTATCACCCGTTCCTTGGCGAAGTCGTACTTTAGTGACTGACTTGACTTCACCGAGGTCAAGTTGTGCCCAGGCATCTACTGGTGTCGTATTGCTACCGTCAGCGTTTGCCATCATGGCTTCTGTATTGTCCTTGCCATCAGTGATTTGACGAGCTGAGGTATTTAGTTTGTAAACTAAGTTTGAGCTTAGACTAACTGTCGTTGCTTGTTGGCTACGAGCTTTTTCAACTGGACGGTTGACTGCAATTTCCTGAACTGCAAACCAAGTGTTCTCGCGATCTGCTGTCGCAATCATGCGAACTGCCTTGGCCTTGATATTGAGATTTTCAAACTTAAGAAGGGATTCATTTCCGACATAGCTTGGCTCTTTCAAGGTTACCCAGTTGTCATTTTCATCTTGATACTGTACTTCTGCCTTACTAAAGGTATCACGTGGATTTGCCTGCGTTCCCATAGCAAAGGTCAAGGTTTGAATCGCTACTGGTTTGTTGAACTTCATACCAATATAATCACCTGTTTTGATGCTATTTGGTGATTTAATAATCGCATGAGTTGCCAAATCGCCGTCCGTCACTTCTGCCAAACCACCTTCTACACCTGTTCGATTGGTGATAAAGGTGCTGATGATTTGGTCTGGATGCAAGACTTTTTGAACTTCAGACGCCAGAACTTCTTTCAAGGATAGGATAAATGGACGAATATGTTGAACACCCAATTCAGCCTTTTCCATATGGTCTACATAATGGAAGGTATGAGTTTGAGACTGTTCGTAGAACTTCAAGCCTTTATAATAGCTGTCCCAAAGCTTAGCAGCATCGTTTGTAGCCATGGCTTCAGTTCCTGTAAGGAAGGCATCGAGAGCATTCATTTGGTCAATTGCATTATCCAACCAATAGTGGATTTGCGCAACCATCTTTTGGTCGCCTGATGCTTTGTAAAATTCGGCTGCTTCTTTAATCTTGGCAAATTCTGCACGCAAGGCTGCACGTTCGGCAGTCACATCCTGACCTGCTTTGAGTTTGGTCATGAAGTCTGTTAATTTTGGAGCCAAGTCTACCGATTCTTCTAGTTTGACGACACGATTATCCATGTTTTGGTTGATCATGTGCTTACCAAGTTCGCGGAAGGCTGCTGATACCTTGCTATCTTCAAAATGACCATTTTCTACAAAGTTGAAGGCAATGTCATTGATTTTCTTAGCTTCTTCTTCTGATTTCCACTGTTTCCATGAGTATTGAGCTCCTGAAAAGAGGGCAATCTTAGATGGTTCAGACTGTTGCATTGGGTTCAACATGATACCAGATAGCAAGCTTGGATCCACATTTGGATGAAGGAATTTCTCACCACCACCTAGAATCAAGTGTTGTTTAGAGTTATCTGTTACAGGCCAGTTAATCCAAAGTGAAACTGGGCGATAGGTCTTGCCACCTGCGGATAGATTGTTCTTGAGAGTTGAAAGGAAGCTTTCAGAGACTTCACCCCAAATCTTACCACCCGTCAAGGTCATGGATGTTGAACTTGGGAGATTTTCATTGAGGGATTTCAACTCATCCTCACGTCCATTACCCCAATACTGTCCAGGAACAAAGATCATTTCTTTACGAAGACCGCTGTAAGTTCCCTGCATTTCAGTCAACCACTTGGTCATATCTTGCATCAAGCGGTTGTAGCTATTGTAGCCACCGACTGGGCTTGGAGCATCATCTGCAAGGATACCAAATTCACGGACACCCACTTTCATCAACTGGGTAAATTTAGCCTTGATGGTTGCCAAATCTTCTTGGTAATGCGCTTCATTGCCAAAGCGGATGCGGTTGTTCATGAATGGATGGATAGTCCAGACATAGCGGGTTTTACTTTGATTTCCAACACGAGCAAGTTCACGGATTTCAGCTAGTTTTTCTTCTGGATAGAGTTCACGCCATTTCTTGTTGTGGTATGGATCATCTTTTGGTGCAAAGAAGTATTGGTTCAATTTCAAATCGCCACCATAACGCATGAGCTCTGCACGATCGGCATTCGACCATGGATTTCCATAGTAACCTTCGATGAAACCACGGTTCTTGAGTTCTGCGTAATCTTCTACTGTCACATTGCGAAGGACTGGCACTTGGCTTTCCTTAAGCATGTGTTTCAAGGTTGTCAAACCATAGAAGACTGCATCCGTGTCTTTTCCGACGATAGAAATTGAGTTATCCTTGATGGTCAAGGCATAGGCATCAATCTTGTCAAAGAGACCTGCTGAAACATTGGACAAGTTTTGCTCTGCTTGTGAACCTTGTCCATGCACTCCAAGATAGATATTGGTTGCGCCAGCGATTGCTGTCTTACCAGTTGTATAAGATACTTGATTGTCCTGCAAGACACTCTTCAAGCGATTGCGAGTATAGATATCGAGTTGATCGCCCATAACCAGATTGACTTGCTTGCGAAGGGCTGTGACACCTTCTCCATAAGTCACTTTTTGTGGAGTTGGGAAGACCTTGTACTCTTTCTTGAGATAGTCTGCGCTCTTGCTGGCAGCTGCAATGCTGTCTTCGCTAGCTGGTTTACTTGCAGTGAATTGATCTGCCAATTCAACTGTTCCATCACCGGTTTGGTCTACTTTTGGTTTTTCAGGTGTAGTTGGTTTTTCTGGTTGACTTGGTGCAGGCGTTTCTTGCTCTTCTTTGACAGGTTTCAATAGATGAACTTCAGCTGCACTTGCAAAGCCACCAACGCCTTCCAATACTTTCAACTCAATCTTGTTGGTATCTACCGCCGCAAAGTTGACTGTTTTTTCTTGGGCGTTGTTGTCCCAGCTTCCTTCTGAAACCTTGACCATTTGACCATCTTTTTGTGCGTAGATTTCGTAGCGCGTCACAACACCATTTCCACCACCTGGTCGTGGGAGATAAGTCAAGCCATTGACTTTTTCTGCTTCTTTCAAGGTCATAGTAAGAGTGTATGGCGCACGGTCACCAGTCCATTTAGAATGCCAGAATGTATTTGGATCATTGTCAAATGCCTTTTCAACAGCTCCTTCAGTCGCTGTTCCTGGCAATTCTTGGCTACTTGCAGTAGCAGTGAATTTGTCATTTGCAATCAAACGAGGATTTACAAAAGGCTTATCAGTCAACTCAGCGCTGTGCAAGATTCCTTTGAACCCACCGATGCTTTCAAGCGGTAGTACCAAGCTATTGTGGGCAAAGCGAGGGTGGGCTGGATTTGCAATACGCTCGATCTTTTCACCATCCACATAGATTTCGGTTGACTGTGGTTTGGTCACAATAGAGATTTGATAGCGTTTGTTCTTTTCAAGTTTTTTATTGAATTGGATATGGAACTGTTCAAATTGATAAGCGAGATAGCCATCTTTATCAGCTAGGTAAATTCGGTTGTCCCCACTTGTTGAGAAGGTTTGTTCCCCATCTCCAGTGACCGTAACATCAAACTTCAAGACATGACTTGGACCGACATCACCAGGCAAGCCATTGATACGACTATCTTGTTCAAATTTCAAGCCATTTTCTGTTGGAGTTACTTTCTTCGTTGCAAATTCTTTCACTTTCTCTGGAGTGATAGTGAACAGCTCATCTGAAGTAATTGCTCTTTCCGGGTTAGACTGTGGTGCATAAGGACTCGTTGGTAGTGTGCGCTCTGCAAAAGTTTTTGCTGCACGATCAGATCCCCAAGTCCGTTCCGCAGTTGTCTGCATGCTCTTGAAGAAGCGTTTGAAGATATCATAAGAGGTCAAACCTGTCTCATGGAGATCGATATTATCGTTCCAAACCGCATGACCTCCTCCAATAATACCTGGATGAGATGACTCTAAAAGTGGTCCTCCACCTGTTCGGAAATCATTTGGTGTCCAGCTATTGTATTGGCGCTCATAGTTTGCATAATCTCCATAAGCCGCCTGACTATTGCTTCCACTTGGAACACTGTAAGTTGGTACATCAGTGATATTGATAATCTTCGCACCTTGGGCAAGGGCTTCATTTGGTCGTTGCCAATGAATGCTCCAAATATCAACTTCTACTCCGTTCCAATCAACAGGAGTGTTCCCACGTTTCGCACTGAGCGATCCCCAGATACGAGGGGTGTAACCTTTAGACTTGATATATTGGGTCAAGTCATTAACATAGCGGCGATAGCTTTCGCGGCTACCATAGTATTCATCCGTTCCGATATGAACAGTGGATACCCCATGAAGTGGTGCATCTGGACCATCGAGGAGTTTGTCATAAACTGATTTGACAAAAGCTAGCGTTTCATCGTATTTATTATCTAGGTCTAGCATGGCTACGCGCTCAACATTGTGCTTACCTGCATAATCGCTCAAACTACCTTGATACATGAGGTCTGGGCGAACTTTGACAAAGGATAAGGCGTGACCTGGTGTGTCAATTTCTGGTACTAGGTTGATATGCAAGGCCTTGGCAAGTTTAATCAGATTTTGCATTTCTTCCTTGGTATAATGCTCATCTGATGTCAATTTTTGACCATTCTTACCAACAATGTCTGTCTCCACACGGAAACCTGTCTTGGCATGTTCAAGGACATACTTGAGTTGTTCTTCTGGACTTAAATTCTTTCCTGCCAAGTGTTCCTTGAGGAAGATATAGTTATCATTAAGGTGCAACTGCAAGTCGTTCATCTTGTAGTAAGCCATGTTGAGCATGATGTCTACAAGGGTGTCGTAAGGGATAAACTTACGACCTGTATCTAGCATAAAGCCACGGTGGCTGAAACTTGGGAAATCACGAATTTCGCCATTTTGTAGGTCTGTTTCTCCCATTTGAAGAAGAGTACGAGTGGCGTAGAAGGCACCTGTGTTTGTTGCAGCTTCGATGGTAATCACATCATTTTGGATAGTGATACCATACCCTTCCTTACCGTAACCCTTGTTTTCAACCTTTTTAAATTCGATTCGTTTTTGAGCCTGTTTGTCACCTGTTGCAAGTTCCAATCCACGGCTTGCAAGGTCTGACTGGTAGAAGGTTGCAGCCTGATCAAAACCTGAATCACCCGTCGCAAGAACTGTATCTGAAGTGATAGAAGATTGGCCTTCTTTCCCATACCATTGTTGAACAGCTGGTGCTACTTTTGGTTTCACACCCACACCTTCGTCCTGATGTAGCCCCTTGATGACTACTTCAAACTCTTTGGTAAAGGTATGACTGTCTTTGATTTGTTGTACCATGACCTTGACACGTTGATCTGTCAGAGGTTGGTAGATGCGATTTTGAAGGTCAATCACACCCTGCTTGTTACTGCCGATCAGACTAACCTGACCTGGCAAACTTGGTAGGACAAGAGACTTGCCATCTTCAGCCACATCCAACTGATCAACTTGGCGAATATCCGTTACTTTACTATGGTCTGGAATATTTGAATAAGCTCGAATTTCTTGGATTCCAACGTTTCTCCAGCCCATTGTTCCCGCTTGGTAATCATTGACCTCCAATTTGAGGTACTTAGCTTTGATGCTGTTGGCTAAATCAACTTTCTCATCTAAAACAGGGTCTCCAGACTTGGTATGAGCGAGTTTCCATTGTTTTTCTCCATTAGCGCCCACGTCTTCTTGACCTGCGTAATAGAGACTCCAAGATTTGATATTTGGGTCATTTTGCCCATTGCGAAGACGACGATCCCAGTCAATTTCCACATGCTTGATGAGGGTAGTTTTTGGAAGAGTTAATTCGAAGGTTGGTTTTGGTACATCTCTGTCCGTTGCCCATCTAGTACTATCATCACCATCAACTGCTTTGTCAGCTGTAAAGCTTGTTCCAGCCTCATGGTTGTTTGCTGAAGCAGTAGCGCCTTCGAGGTGGTTTACATCTTCTCTGTCTTCGATTGTCTTTTCAGCTGGTTTTACTGCTGGTGTAGTGGTTTCCGCAGGCTGTTTGTCTGCCTTTGGTGTTTCAACCGGTTTCGGCGTTTCTGCTGGCTTGGGACTTGCAGGACTTGTCTCTGGTTTTGCATCTTCACTTGCTGCAGGTTTGGTTCCCTCATCAGTCGCTGGAGTTTCTTCATGACTTGCTTCTGTTGCAGCTTCTGCATCTGCTTTTTCAAGCGCAGCGGCTAAATCATCTGGTAACTTATCCAGAGCTTGAACATGAGTGATACTTCCCTCTGTCTCTGAAGGCGCTGCTGTTTCTGCTGCCTGAACCATATTGGCTCCAAAGATACTTGCACCAATCATAACTGAGGCTGCACCAATTGCAAATTTGCGGATACTATAATGACAGCGTTTCTCAAAAAAGTGTTTGTCCATATTTCTCCTATTTCCTTTCATCCGCTTACGCTAGTAAGCGTTATCATTTCTCCTTTTAAAAAGGAGAGAACCAAGAGGTCCTCTCCAGGTGTTTGATTCATTTTCCGACTCTGACTCCCATAGAAGTCCAAGTCACTTATCCAAACAATGTAGCTGTGGAATAAATATCTATTCTTTTTTACTGTTAATAGCAAAGAGGGCAGCTGACAATGCTAGGCTGATTCCTGCTAGGAAGAGGGCTGTATCAGACTGGTCTTCTCCTGTTTCTGGGAGTGTCTTCTTGCTTTCTTCATTTTTCAGAGTATCTTTGATTTCTGATGTCTTTGTATCAGCTAGTGGAGCTGGTGTCAACTTATACTCTGGTTTCTCAACAGTTGGTGCTGGTTCATCACCTGCTGTACCTAGCGGGCCTGTGTACTCTGGTTTTTCATGTACAGCTGGCTCAACTCCATTGACGCCACCGGTGTATTCTGGCAATTCGTGAACCAAGGCTTCAACCGCATTGGCTCCTCCCTTGAACTCAGGAACTTCATGTACAGCTGCTTCTACTGCATTGACTCCACCCTTGAACTCAGGAACCTCATGTACAGCTGCTTCTGCTGCATTGACGCCACCCTTGAACTCAGGAACCTCATGTACAGCTGCTTCTGCTGCATTGACTCCGCCTTTGAATTCTGGTACTTCATGTACAGCTGCTTCTGCTGCATTGACTCCGCCTTTGAATTCTGGTACTTCAAGAACTGGTGGTTGCTCTTCACCCTTGCTGTTTGTAGGAGCGTCTGGTTTCGGAGCAGAATCTTTTAATTGATTGAGATAATCTGCAAAGTATTTCACCATTCTTTCCGTCAAGAGATGATTATCCGTCGCATATTTCATGCTCGCCTGAACTCCAGCCACTTCCTCTTGATTTTCTTTATCTGTCAATTTTTGAGCCTTAGCTAAAGCCGCTTCATAGCCGGACATGTCAAGCGGTGTTTCTGCTACCTGTGGACGGGTAAAGATGAGTTCCGCTGCAGATTGGTATTTATCTCCACCATCTCCGTATGTCTTGGTTCCCGTAAGGACAATTTTCTTAGCCTTGATTGTCTTGCCAAAGTTAATGTCTTTTGGCTTATTATTATCAGGCCAGTCCGTCGCAGTGAAGGTATGTTCTTTACCAGACTCATCTGTGACAACCAGTTTCACATCACGCAAGTTACCATTCGATCCTGAGCCACGTGGAACATAGTGAAGTCCTGTAATTTCAGTAGGTTCTTTCAAGACCATGGTGGCAGGCTTGCCTACATCTCCACCATTCCAGGATGTATGCCATAGACTAGATACATTGCCATCAAAAGCATTCTCTAGGCCTTCACCTGGTTGAGCTGGCGCATCCAAACTTTCAAAGTCTTCTGCTACCAAGGCTGTCTTCTTCTGAACCAAAGCATTCTTCAAGGCTTCAATCTTGGCAATCTCTGCACGCGCTTCTTCCACGCTAATGTCATCATCTGCCTGACTGAGGTTAAAGACCGCCTCTTTCAAAGCATCCATAGACTCTTTCGTATAGTTGGTCATGGCAACCGTTGGCAAGTAGTTCTTCAGAGCATTTTCTGTCAACATCTTACCTGTTAGGGTAATTTCTTCGATTTGAAGATTGTCCATCATGAAGTCGTTATAACCACGGAAGTTAGCATTCCCACCAGAATCACCACGAGTATTGCTTGCATTTCCAGTTGAGTAGATACCTACCCAAGTATCGCCTGTTTCTGCACCTGTCACGAGGAAGGTTGCCTTCTTGGCTTTCTTAGAATCCGTCCAAGTATTTGGCAATTCATGCATTTCCAAGTTGCTTGCTTGAGTACCACGACGACCTGACTCGAATTCTCCCTTACCGACTACAAAGGCATAGGTATTGTCTGATCCTGCTTCGTATTCAAAGGTTACACGGTAGGTCTTACCAGCTTCAAAGCGGAAGTTTTGTGGGATGGTTTGGTAAACCAAGTTACGACGGCTAACCAGTCCATTGGTCTTGAGTGACCAATTTCCATCGATAACATCATCAACTTTCTTACCGTTCCAACCACGTTGTGTATATGGATCATGCTTTTCAGACAAGTGAGTGCGGTTGTCTTCAACACCTTCGACACCACCCACTACGAATGGGAAGATACCCTGAGCAACATTTTCAAAGTCTTGTTTGAAGGTGCCTTTACCTGTATCATGGTTTTCTCCGTACATGCTTGAATTATTTTCAAAGGTACGAATTTCATCAAAGTAAGTTGCTTCATCACCAGCTTCGCGACTCAAAGTAAGAGTAACATTTGATACGTCAGATCCAGTTGTAAAGAAGGCGTACATGTTTTGGAAGTAACTTGTATTGTCAACTGTAGCATTGTCACGACGATTGTTATGAGCATAAGCCTTAACATAGTTGAGAGCGAGAGACTTATTGGTATAAGTAGTCACTTCTTTTTCACCAGTATTTACTGTGATACTTGCCTTAGCATTACTACGGTTATCAACACCGACATAAACAGCATACTTGGTATTTGGTTTCAAACCAGTTAATTTCTGAGTGAGGCTGACCTTGCTCTTATTGCCTTGGATACGGAGCATGTCGTTTGCACCTTGAGACTTGACAATTTCTGCCTTAGAAGCATCACCTGAAATGGTCCAATGTTTCAAGGTACCGCTGTTAAATCCTTGGTCATAGATATGCATGCCTTCGCTCCATGACATTTCAGGATTGCTTTGTTTCGAACGGTAAAGAACGTATGGTTGATTAGATAGAAGGTCTAGCGTAATCTTACCATCTGTTACAGTTAGTTCCTGCTCTTCTGTCTTACCTTGATCAGTTAGCTTGTAAAGGTAAACCTTGCTCTTTGCCCAATCGCTCGGAAGGGTCCAAGTTGTTGCACCAGCTTGCGTATTGAAGTAGTACATTTTTTCCTTATCAGTAGGAAGTTTCTTACCATTCGCATCCCAGTTCCAAGGAGTCAAGTAAGCTGAACCATCTTGGATCACACGTCCGTTGAGCGTTACTGTACGTTCACGGTATTGTGGGCTATTGACATCATTTGACTTCCGAGTTACAACCACTTTATTATTGTCAGCATCTACCAATTCCACTCGCATTTCTGGAGTCCATTTATAGGTGCTACCGTTGTCAGTCATGGTAACTGGTGTACCATTTTCCCATTTACTTACAGTGAAGTGTTGGAAATACTTAGTCATGACATCATGAGCAAAGAGGTTGGTCACATAGCCATTGTAGTCGCTTCGTCCTTGCCATCCTTCAAAGTCCTTCATGCTATAGCCACCTAGAAGTGGGTAGTCTGCAGCACCACCGTAACTTCTGTAATCCCCTACCCAAGCATCTTTTTGGTGGTTACGGATAAAGCGCGTGATGGCACTGTTGATACCTTTGTTAGTGTAGCCACCATAGGTCAAGTCAGCTGCCCAGTGATGGAAGGTAGAGTCGTACTCACCACCATGGCCCCACTCAATCGCAAAGCGCCAGCCTTGTTTGTTGATTTCTTTAGCGAGAACGTGGGTAGCCCAGGCACCGTTGTCACCTGATTGGCCATTGCCCCAAACGTCCACATAGATAAAGTCGAGACCTTCACCAAGTTTATTCTTCAAATCTTCCCAACGTGCCAAACGACCATGAGCCAAGTCATAGGCCGCATCAATGTTGATACCTTGGTCTAGCCAGTTCCAACCATAGCTGTAGCTACCATCTGGATTCTTACGAAGAATTTTTTCATTGAAGTACTTAGACTCAGGATAAGTTTCAGAAGCGTTGACGTGGATACCTAGATGAGCACCATATTTCTTAGCCTTCTCAATCAGGGTCTTGAAGTCTTCAACACCACCAATGCGTTTACCAATATCAGCATAGTTCAAGTGACCAGAGTCATGTCCCTCACTACCATATCCTTTAAGGAGAACACCCTGCCCAAGACCATCTGTATGGAGATTAATCTTCTTGATACCATCCAGAGTCATGAGGAATGGGTTTTGTGCTTGTGAACCAAAGTTCATCGCGATGCGGTAAGCTGTGATATCCTTGACTTTTTCCCAACCTTGAGGGTTGTTCATGATGCTACGATAAGCAATGGCTCCATCCTGCCAGTCGACTTTCTTATCCGCATTGGCATCTTCAGTGATAACAACCTTGGCACTTGGAAGTTCCTTAGTGTATTCTGGGAAGACAATGCCCTTATAAGCTTTTTCCCATTGCCATTCAGAACTATGAATTCCTACATAGTTGGCATTTCCGACTGTTTCCTTGTAGGCTGTCAAGCGAGTCCAGTCATAAGAACCCCCACCGTAGCTGTTTTGAGAGTTACTCCAGACACCTGCAGCCAGCTTATCTGTAGAAACAAATCCATACATGTAACCCTTGGCCAAGTCTTTCATTGGATTGGTTACATCGATATGATCATCCCCGCTGACATGGGTATTGTTTGACATAGTTGCCCCATCAAACTTAGCACCAGCTTGATCACTTGACACAGAGACTAAAGCATTGCCAAGGAAACTAATAGAAGAAAGCAGTTTTCTTTCATCATCAATCTTTTGACCTGGAGTAACTTGATTGTGGTTGACAATCTTGGTCACATCAAAGTGCAACTGATTATCCACAACCTGCAAACGAACCGTCATGTCCGCATTGATTAGATTTTTCTCATCACGGAGTTTCATCAAGTACTCTGCAGTTGTCTCGTTGATTTTTTTGTAGGTAACTTCAGGTGTGACTTCGTGTTTGTTGATAAAGACTTTATTGAATTGTTGGACTTGTCCTGGTAAGGTATGCCCGTTCAAACTGTATTCTTTAATACGTGGGAAGGCTTGGTCAATCACTGCTTTGAGGACCTTAGACTGGATCGTGTCATAAGTCACCTTGCTATCATCAATTTCAGGACCTGTTTCTTTTTCAGCAGGAGTATCCTCTGTTTTTACCCCCTCTTGGTTATCCGTTTTAACGCTAACAACTGTTCGCTCATCGCCATAGGAGCCTGCCTTGAGAAGAATCTTCTTCTCATTTTTAAGATGATCATTGACCGCAGCTGGTAGAGTTACTGTATCAAAGAGCTTCACATCATTATTCGTTGCATTGAGCTGACCATCTGACTTGAGGGTAATTGATAGGCGGTTAATTGATCCTGTCTCAGGCGCTGCTACACGCCCCCCCTTATACCAGGTGCTATCGGTTGGAGATTTATACTCCCAGAACCAGCCATCTTTGTCATAACCAACAAAAACATTGTTCTTGGTATCTTTAAATTTCAAGAAGACACCAAAGCGTGATTTGCCCTTTTCAGAATCATCTTTGAAGGTTAAATCAACCGTCGCATTTCCATTAGCATCAACTGTCAATCCTTGTTTTTCAAACAAGGCTGGTTTATCGCCATTGTCGTTCTGTGCAGTTGAAGACAATTGATTGTAGCGGACACCTTTTTCTTCACGAACCGTAACTGTTCCCTGTTGTTCTTTTTTCTCTACTGTTTGCCATTCAGCTGTTACTTTTTCAGTTGTTTCAGGTTTAGCAGCTGCAGGTTTGTCCTCTTTTGGTTTGTCTTCGGCTGGTTTTTCTTTCTCTTCCAAGTCTGCAGGTTTGACACTTGAAATTCCCTTCATGTGATCTTGGATCCATTTCAATTGAGCAGGTGAGAAGAGAATACCACCACTCCGTTGGCCAACAACTCCATTTTGATGAACACCGACTAGTTTGCCTTCTGTATCAAAGATACCACCGCCACTAGCACCCGGTTTCCCTCCTTGATAACCGATTCCTTGGACACCTTCTCCATATGGTTCTGCAAAATCAACTGTAGTATTGACAATCGGATTCAATTTCCCTTCTGGATAACCAAAGACATGGAGCTTATCTCCGATTTTCTTAACTACTGGCTTTTTGGTTACTTCAACAGGCGTATTTTCCAGAACAGTGCGCAATCGAACAAGGGCTAAATCATTCTTGTAACCTTTTAGGAAACCTTCACGATCCCAGTGAATAATGTCTTTTTTACTAAATTTAACATCTGGTAAGCCTGGATAGGAAATGCTATAGATATCCCCATCCCCCTTATCATTATCAACAACCTTGCGATTATTACCATCTGGAACGTCTTTTATAAAGTTATGTGAAACAGTTAAAACCAGATTTTCGCCAATGACAATCCCACTACCTTCACCTGATGGTGTCTTGATTTTGACAGTTGCTCCGTAGTTTAATTCACCATTCTTTGTTTTAGCTACATCTTCTGGAACGAGATTCTCAGTATCTTTAGCTAATTGATCCTTATCAACTTCTTTCCCTTTATCTTCAGCCTTATCTAATTTGCCCTCTAAGCCTTCTGGTAACTTATCTGAACTAGCTGATTTTTCTTTTTCAAGTGCTAATAGTTCTTCTTCTGTCTTAGGCCCATCCGTAACTTCTGGAGAACCTTGGTCTTCTCCTGCCTTAGGCGCTTCAAAATCACGCCCATCATTCTCTTTTGCTGTTGCAAGAGCAGCAGCTAGGTCCGCTGGTAAATTCGCTGTGGAGCCAGACTGCACGCTATCTGCAAGAACTGTACTTGTCCCAAAGAATGCAGCCCCAATCATAACAGAAGCAACACCTAATGAAAATTTCCGAATACTATATTTACAACGTTTTTCAAATAATTCTTTATTCATAAACTCCTAAATCCTTTCATTTTTGAGTAAGCGTTTACATTTCTTTTTTAAAAAATACTCCTTCCTCTGAAAGTGCAGTGCTTAACCCTGATAAATAAAAAATAATTATGCTTTTAATATAACAAATAATAACTAAGAAAGCAATAGGAAACAAGTAAAATTAACAAAAATTTTCTCTATTCTGACAAAAAGAGGCTCCAAATTTAGAATCTTTCTTTACAAATGTAAAAAAGGATTCAGCATTCAAGAGAAATACTAAATCCTTTCTTATATTCTGCAACAGTTATTTCACATGTTTTGCGAGATCTTCTTGAGCCTTTTTATTCGACTCTTCTTTTTCTTTCATCCATTTTTCTTGGGCTTTTTGATATTCTTCTGTTGTCACGGCCTTGTCTTGTAGATCTAGGTATTTATACAAGAGGGCTTCGCTCGTACCCTTGTTACCTGAGTAAGCAAACGGAAGAGTAAATGGCACCATCTTAGACAACATTGGACGACCAGTTTTAGAAGTTGTTGGGATGAGCAAGGCACTGTCGGTCAACCAAGCTTGGGCAGCAGCATATTTTTCATAACGTTTTGAAACGTCAGTAGTTTCTTCCCCAGCTTCCACAACCATTTTTTCATAATCTTCCAAACCAACCTGCTTAGCCGCAGCATTGTTTGTTCCAGAGTCAAATCCTAGGTAAGTCTTCGTATTTTCTCCGACAGATGGTTTGATGATATCAAGGTAGGTAGATGGATCCGCAAAATCTGGAGACCAACCAACGTTATCTGAGATATCCCAATCTTCACCAGCAGCAGTCTCAGCAAAGTAAGTGATGTTCAAGACATCATCTTTTTGAAGTTGTTGGATATCCACAACTACATTATCTGTTCCCAAAGTTGCTTCAAGTGACTGTTTCAAAGATTGCACACGTTGAACTTTCGTTGTGTTTGTTTGGTCCACAGGCATATCCAAGTGGATTGGGAATTTCACACCTTCTGCTTGAAGAGCTGTCTTAGCCTTGGCGAATTCTGCTTTGGCTTTTTCTGGATTGTAGAGACCATCTTGGGCATCATCCAAGTTCACGTTGCTCCACTCGTCACCGTATGTCACCAATTTTTCTTTGACCAACTCACCAAAGTTTTTGCCATCTGCTTGAACAAATGTAGGTGGAACAAACAAGTTACGAAGCAGTTTAGTCGCACCACTTGCACCGTTTACTTGAGAGGCATAGGCAGTTCTATCAAAACCAAAAGCAAGAGCTTGACGGAAATCTTTGTTTAGAAGAGCTTTCTTGGTTGATGTTTTTTCTTCATCCGTTGTCTTAGAAGTATACTTATAAGACTGGCGATCAATATTCGTACCTACTAAATAAGTAGTCGAATCCTGTTGGGTATAAACGATGTTATCTTTAAATGATTTCTCAATCTCTGGGTAGCTCGCGCTTGTTGGGAAGAGACGTGCCATAGTAAAGCTTCCATCCTTGAAGGCTTCAGCCGGTTTGTTGGTATCTTGACCATCCCAGAATGATAATTTAACCTTATCGATATGGACATTGTCCTTATCCCAGTAGTTAGGATTTTTCGCAAATTCAACAGAAGATTTGGCTACAATCGATTTGAGCAAGAATGGCCCATTGTATAGGATGCTACTTGGATCTGTTCCTTTAGCGAAATCATCCCCTTTTGAGTTCAAAAACTCTTCGTTAACTGGAGCCATTACCCCCATTGTTGTCTTAGAATTCCAGAAGCTTTCTGGTTTGTTCAAAGTGTACTGAACTGTCTGATCATCCAGAGCCTTAATTCCTACTTGTGAGAAATCTTTGATTTCCCCTTTTACATAGGCATCCAAACCTTTGATCGATCCTTGTACAAGGTAAAGAGCATCTGATTTTTTATCAGCAGCATACTTAAGTCCTGTTACAAAGTCTTGAGCTTTGACTGCCGCGTATTCTTCACCTTCAGAAGTATACCATTTTGCATCCTTACGGATAGTATAAGTGTAAGTCAATCCATCCTTGGATACAGACCAATCCTCAGCCATAGACGGCACAAAGTTCCCGTAGCGATCATTTTCTAGCAAACCATCAACCACGTTACTGGTAATATCTGCTGTCGCAGCCTTACCAGTTGTCAAATAGTTCAGGTTGTCAGGGTCTGTTTCATAAATGTATGAGAATGTCTTCTCTCCTTTAGCGCTCGAACCTGATCCAGAACATGCAGCTAAAGTAGTCGCCGCCAATAAGGTCACACCCGCAAGGGCAAATAGTCTTGAACTTTTCATCATTTTCTCCTTTAAAACTTTCTATCTATTATAGAACCTTTTCAGAAAGATGTTAACAGAATTTTCAGAATTTTTGTGTTAATTTGGTATATTCTGAAAAAATTGAAAGTTTCATAATGAAGTTAGCCATCTGGGTGTAGAAAAAAGTCTCATATGACCTATAATAAAAGGGACAAAACTATCAACATGATGAACTCAATCTTTCAGACTTTTTTAGGATAATTCTTAAGGAAAAAGATAAAATTATCAACGCCCTTGAACTACCCTACTCAAATGCAAAACTTGAAGCTACTAACAACCTCATCAAGGTCATCAAGCGCAATGCTTTCGGCTTTCGAAACTTTGACTATTTTAGAACTAGAATCCTCCTCGCTTTGAATATCAAAAAGGAGAGAACCAATTCGGCCCTCTCCAGGGTATGACTTTTCGTTAACCCACTACAGTTGACAAAGAGTCACAAAAATTTTACCTTTTTCTCCAAACCATCTTGTCTACAATGCCTGTATAACTCTGTATTATTTTAACAACTTTAGTAGAGACATTTTCCTCCATATAGTCTGGAACTGGAAGACCATAATCTCCATCTTCATGTAAACTAACAGCAATTTCAACTGCTTGGAGGAGAGATTTTTCATCAATTCCTGCTAAAACAAAGCCTGCCTTATCCAAGGACTCAGGACGTTCTGTACTAGTACGGATACAAACAGCTGGGAACGGATGTCCTTGACTAGTAAAGAAACTACTTTCTTCTGGTAAAGTTCCCGAATCAGACACAACAGCAAAAGCATTCATCTGCAAACAATTATAATCATGAAATCCTAGCGGTTCATGCTGAATCACACGCTTGTCTAATTCAAAACCGCTCTCTTTTAACTTTTTCTTAGATCGAGGATGACAAGAATACAAGATTGGCATATTATACTTTACAGCTAGTTTATTAATAGCTGTAAAGAGCGAATTAAAATTCTTATCTGTATCAATATTTTCCTCACGATGCGCTGAAAGTAAGATATACTCTCCTTTTTCCAATCCCAAACGTTCATGGATATCTGACGATTCAATAGCAGCTAAATTTTTATGTAAGACTTCTGCCATAGGAGAACCTGTCACATAAGTTCGTTCCTTAGGCAAACCACACTCATGTAAATACTTGCGAGCATGTTCAGAGTAGGCTAGATTGACATCTGAAATAATATCCACAATACGACGATTGGTCTCCTCTGGCAGGCACTCATCCTTACAGCGATTCCCTGCTTCCATATGAAAAATTGGAATATGCAAACGCTTCGCTGCAATAGCTGATAAACAAGAATTTGTATCCCCTAAAATCAATAAAGCATCTGGTTTGATTTGATTCATCAATTTATAAGAAGTATTAATAATATTCCCTATAGTAGCACCAAGATCATCTCCAACAGAATCCATATAAACATCTGGAATCTCTAGACCTAAATCATCAAAGAAAATACCATTTAGATTGTAATCATAGTTCTGTCCGGTATGTGCCAAAATCACATCGAAATACTTACGACACTTAGTAATAACACTACTTAGACGAATAATCTCTGGACGCGTCCCCACAACAATCAATAACTTAAGTCTGCCATTGTTCAAGAAACGAATATCGCTATAATCTGTTCTAATCTTCATTTATTTCTCCACTGGTTCAAAAAAAGTATCTGGTTGGTTAGGATCAAAGGATTCATTAGCCCACATAACCGTAACTAAATTTTCTGTATCAGAAAGATTAATGATATTATGAGCATATCCTGGTACCATATGTATAGCTTCAATCTTGTCTCCGGATACTTCAAAATTGAAAATAGGATATTCTTGTCCATTCTCATCCAACCCTATTCGTCTTTCTTGGATCAAAGCACGACCTGACACAACCATAAAAAATTCCCACTTAGAATGGTGCCAATGTTGCCCTTTGGTGATGCCAGGTTTAGAAATATTGACAGAAAATTGACCCGCATTTCTCGTTTTTAATAGTTCCGTGAAACTACCTCGTTCATCTATATTCATTTTTAGAGGGAACTTAAACTTATCTACTGGTAAATAAGATAAGTAGGTAGAATACAATTTCTTTTCAAAAGATCCTTGAGGAATTTCAGGCATAACTAAACTATCAGGCTGTTTTTTAAATGTTTCTAATAGAGTAACAATCTTTCCTAAAGTTACACGATAAGTCGTTGGTACATAGCAGTAATTTCCTGATGGGCTGGGTAAGATTTGTAATCCATCTAGATTACATCGATGAGGATTTCCTTCCAATGCGGTTAGACACTCTTGTATCAAATCATCAATATACAGCAACTCCAATTCTACACTTGGATCATTTACTTGAATAGGTAAATCGTGAGCTAGATTATGACAGAAAGTTGCTACAGCAGAATTGTAGTTAGGACGGCACCACTTCCCATAAAGATTAGGGAAACGGTAAACTAAGACATGTGCTCCCGTTTTCTTTCCATATTCGAAGAAGAGTTCTTCTCCAGCTAGCTTAGATTGTCCATATACCGAGTTTGAAAATCGGCCTTCTAAACTAGCTTGAGTAGAACTCGAGAGTAGAATAGGACAAGTGTTTTCATACTTTTCTAAAATCTCTAATAATCTACTGGAAAAACCGTAATTTCCCTCCATGAATTCATCAGAATTCTGAGGACGATTGACACCAGCTAAATGGAATACAAAATCGGCCTTCTTACAATATTCATCTAATAAAATAGGATCTGTATCACGATCATACTGAAAAATCTCTCCAATCTCTAGATTAGGACGAGTTCTATCTCGTCCATCCTTCAAAGCTTCCAGAGTAGAGATAAGATTTTTTCCTACAAATCCTTTAGAACCCGTCACTAAAATATTTAATGGCATATTTTTTCCTCCATATACTTAATCTCGCTGAAAAATATCTCTTGTATAAACTTTTTCTAGCACATCATATAAAGATTTTTCCATCCGATTGGCAACAATCACTTGACTGCTAGACTTAAAAACTTCCAAATCATTAATCACCTGATTCCCAAAGAAAAAGCTATGATCCTCCAAAGTTGGTTCATAGATAATTACTTCTACACCCTTGTCTTTTAAACATTTTATAACACCTTGAATTGATGATTGACGGAAATTATCCGAACCACTCTTCATAGTTAAGCGGTAAACACCTACTATGATTGCTTGATTACCGTCTGAAAGGTCCATCGCCTTTTCCAAAATACGATTAGCAATAAAATACTTGCGAGTGCGGTTACTTTCTACAATAGCTGTCATTATATTTTGTGGCACATCATGATAATTCGCCAGTAACTGCTTACTATCTTTGGGCAGACAATAACCCCCATAACCAAATGATGGATTGTTATAATGACTACCAATTCGTGGATCCAACCCTACTCCGTCAATGATGGATTTGGTATCCAATCCCTTCATCTCAGCATAGGTATCCAATTCGTTAAAGTAAGAAACCCGCAAAGCCAAATAGGTGTTGGCAAATAGCTTGACTGCTTCTGCCTCTGTTACACCCATAATTAAGGTCTCAACATCAGGGTTAAGTGAACCCTCCTGCAAAAGAGTTGCAAAACGCTCAGCCTGAGCCACCTGTTCCGTATCTCTTAAATCTGCTCCAACGATGATTCGACTAGGATAGAGATTATCATAAAGTGCTTTAGACTCTCGTAAAAATTCAGGACTAAAGAGAATCTTAGCTTGCCCAAAACGTGTTCGGAGACTCTCTGTATATCCCACAGGAATCGTGGACTTTATGACAATTGTTGCCTTCAAATTAACTGCAATAATCTGCTCAATAACTTCCTCCACAACAGATGTATCAAAATAATTTTTTTTACTGTCATAGTTAGTTGGAACAGCAATTATGACAATGTCAGCCTCCTGATAAGCTTCATTACCATCTAATGTTGCAACTAGGTCTAGTTCCTTTTCCACTAAATAAGCTTCAATATCATCATCCTTAATGGGAGATTGGCGGCGATTGATAAGCTCTACCTTTTCAGGAATAACGTCTACCGCTATAACCTTATGATATTGCGCTAAGAGAATTGCAATAGATAAACCCACATAACCTGTCCCTGCTACTGCTATTTTCATAGGATACCTCACTGATTTAAAGTTGCTAATTCTTCCCTAATATAGGGTAAATGTAAGAGTTTTTCCTTGACCTGCTCGACATTCCATAATTCTGTATTACTACTGTTAAACTCTGTTAAGGGATTGCGTTTAGCATCCCCTTCATTAAAATACTTATCATAGTTAAGATCTCGATTATCACTAGGCACACGATAGAAACCGCCTAAATCAATTGCATTCGTACATTCTTCATTAGTCAACAACGTTTCATACATCTTTTCACCGTGGCGAATACCGATTACTTTAATATCTTGATTAGGTGCAAAAAGTTCCGTAACAGCTTGCGCCAACACTTCAATGGTGCAGGCTGGTGCTTTCTGAACTAAGATATCTCCTGTTTTCCCTTTTTCAAAGGCAAAGAGAACTAGGTCCACCGCTTCTTCTAAGGACATAATAAAACGAGTCATACTAGGTTCCGTAATCGTTATAGGGTTCCCTTGCTTTATTTGCTCAATCCATAGAGGAACCACAGAACCACGACTACATAGAACATTGCCGTAACGAGTTACACAGATTTTTGTCTGATCTTCTTTCACCGTCCTTGACTTAGCAACAGCAATCTTTTCCATCATAGCCTTAGAGGTTCCCATCGCATTAACAGGATAAGCCGCCTTATCTGTAGAAAGGCAGATGACTTGTTTTACTCCAGCTTCAATAGCTGCAGTGAGAATATTTTCAGTTCCTAAAACGTTAGTTTTGACTGCTTCCACAGGAAAAAATTCACAAGAAGGAACTTGTTTTAATGCAGCCGCATGAAATACATAATCCACACCGATCATAGCATTTTTAACAGAAGCTAAATCACGCACATCTCCTAAGTAAAAACGTATCTTATCAGCTACTTCTGGCATTTTTGCTTGAAACTCATGACGCATATCATCCTGTTTCTTCTCATCCCGTGAAAAGATACGTACCTCCGAAATATCTGTTCCCAAAAATCGTTTGAGAACTGCATTCCCGAATGAACCTGTCCCCCCTGTAATAAGGAGAGTTTTCTTTGTAAACATAGTTACTACTCCTATCTATAATAATGTTCAATATAATGCTTTTTCAATAAATTTAAAGCCTAATAACATAAAAAATAACGAACTACCATATTTTTCTGACAAATAATATTGGTGAGAGTTTTAACATACACCTTATCCAAAAGAAAAGCTATATTTATTTTTAAAAGATGTGGAAATAAAGATAACATAATCTTTAAATCTTTTGCATCCACCAAATATTATAAACTTTTTTTCACTATTCTTTCTTATTCTTAATCTTAGATTTCAAACGATAAATAATTTCTTTTGCTAACAATTTAATCTTTCTCTTCAACCGATAGCTTACAGTAAGATTTGCCCCCTGGACAAAAGACTCCGTTTCTGGAAAATCTGATAAATCTAATGAATAACCCAAAAGTTCCTCCAAACGTTCTTTTTCAGGTTTAACAACCTTACCTCTAATGATCAACTTTCCTCGATTATAAGGGATAGGTTGGAACCTATCATCCTCTAAAGCATAAAATTTCTCTTTCGTCAGGTAAGTTTTAAAGTTATGATAAATTTCAAATTCCCAAGGAGAGGGACTCCCCTTCATGAGTTGAATCAAGCTCGACTTCTTCCAAATAGCACATTGAAGAGTTGTCTTATAGGGGGCATATTGCGTGCGCCTTATATAATGCTCAGCAATACGCTCAGATGTATTCCCTCCAGATATTTGTGATAAGGCAATACTAGCAATACTTGGATCATCTTCCATCAGCGACAGTAGTCCTTCTAATTCTTCAATTTTAGCTGGTTTTTCTACGATAAAGTCATCACAAAAAACAATGACTCGCTCTTCAGTAACTTGTGCCAAAGTAGTTGCAACACGATCTCCAAAAATTTCTTCCTGACCAATCAAAACCCGTACGCTAGGATCCGTGATTAACAATGGGCCATCTGATGAAACATAGATAGATACCGTATGAGAAATTTGCTGACGCATGGACTTAATGAGGAGATTGACTACCTGCTGATTAGTCTCACAACTAACAATAAATAAAGCACAAGAGGAATTAATCATGACTTTCCTCCAAGATATCCATAATATTTTTTGCTGCCCCTTCTAAGTGGTAATTCTCCATCAATTTTCGATCATAGAGAGCCACCTGAGCAAAATTTAATTTCAGAGCTTCATTCAGCTTACTGGTTAACTCTTCCTTATTCAATTCCTTCATTAGATAGCCATTTTTACCATCCTTTATAAATTCTAAAGCAGCATTACAACGATTAGTAGAAACAATAGGAATGCCTGCTGATAAAGCTTCTACAATAACCAATCCCCAAGTGTCACTATAAGTAGGTAAGACAAAGACATCTACCACTCGCATTAGCTCTAAAATATCAATTTTTTCTAAAAAAGGAATAATATGTATATTAGAGGAAATATCCGTTTCAAAAATTGATAATTCTTCTTTTGTGCCCCCAACCATGATTAGCTGTATAGAAGTCCCCGCTCTCTGTTCTTTCATAAAAGCAAGCAACTCCGAAACTCCCTTCTCTTTTACAAATTTCCCAACAAAAAGCAAGTTTTTTTCTTCTTTTTTTATCTGATACTTGTCAAAGATAGCATCAGAATCTACAACAGCTATTCTTTTTAAATCATCCTGTGAAAGAGTTGAAAATATGTGTCGTTTAATCTTTGCCTTGGGAGCCAATTGTTGTATATAAGTATCTGTTGGGGTATTGGTGCTAAGCACAAACTCCGCTTTTCTTAGAGCAACGGACTTAATTAAATCTAGCAATCTCTGCTTAAGTGAGATATTACTATGATTTATTATACCATCAACAGAAATAGCGTACTGCCGTCCTGTTATCCACATGCCGCTCATCAAGAACATCTTTTCCCACCCAGTATAGCCATCAAAGAACACCATATCCATCTCTTTCAACATTTGAAACGTCTGAAATAAACCTAGTTCTGTGATTGATTGGAGATTGGTGCGAACAGGTCGTAGCTTGACATACTCAGCCTTTACCCCCGCCTCAATTTCATGCACATAAAAAAGAGTAACTTCTGCATGCTTAGCTAGCTCATCTAATAACATAACCCTAAAAGGAGCAATGTTATTAGTAATATAGGCAATTTTTTTCTTCGGCATCTGCTCCTCCTTCCTAATGTCCTAAAAAAAAGCGATCAAATTTTACCTTTATTGAATAAGAACACTTGCTAGATAAAAAGAGCAAACGAATCCGATGTACCATTGGAATATCTGGTGCCAGTAGAATTGGTAATCTTTTTCCTTTATAACGAGCCTCTTCCAAATCCAACTCACGTTGTAATTTAGCTTTTTGATCTACTGTCAACTCTTGATTAAATCGATTTACAAAATCACGACGTATAATCTGACGTATATGGTATTTCTCATTAAAGAGAGCAAAAGTAGATGTCCTTGAAATAGAATTCCCCTCGTGAACGCGATAATAAACTACAATATCCTCAATCAATGAAACATGATCTGCAAAATACTCGATACAGCAACTCCACCAGGTATCTTCATTCGGATAAGTATCTGGTATAGGAAGGATAAAACGGTGCATAGCTTTTGATAGCAATGTCAGTGGTCCACTAAAGTTACGTACGGTATTTTTCTTGGGTAATACCAAGCCATCATATTTAGAAGAATCAGAAACCATCTGCATCCGAGCTCTTAAAGCTACCTTTTCTGCAGGATTCCACTTTTGCGCCTCCTTGATCCACTTTTCAAAGGCATCCAATGGCAATTGGTCATCCGCTCCCATAAAATAGATCCAGTCACCTTTTACATACTGTGAAGCCAAGTTATAAGCTGGCACCTTGCCAATCTTTCCAGGATTCAAAAAAACAATTCGCTCATCTCCCATGATTTTTTCCTGTACAATAACTGCCGTATTGTCTGTAGATCCATCATTAACGATAATCAACTGAAAATCAGTATATGTTTGCTGTTGAATACTGCTAATAGCTGTTCCGATATTTTTTTCTTCATTATAAGCTGGCATAATGATAGAAATCATACTTTTTTCCTACTTTCTAAATATTTTTTAATAAAATCCCATAAGACTGAGTTACCTAGATAGACATAAATAATAGTTGCAACAGTCAAAACCAGCACACCAAATATTACTTCACTTACCAATAGCAATAAGGTAGAGAGGCGTCCTAACAAAAACAGACGTAACCAACCGATGGCTAGATACATAAGACAGGACAAGGCTCCAAAAATAATCACATAACCTAATAATCTTTCAAGAGGAATATCCTTTCGAATAGGATAGGTCTGATAAATACAAATCACTAATTCGGATAAAATGGTGGCTGAAATGGAACCGTACACTCCAAAATAAGGAATTAAGAGAGCATTTAAAACTAGATTGATTCCACTTCCCAACACAATAGCTACTACATACACTTTCTCCATAGAATGAGGTATTAGATATTGATAACGAATCGTTCCACTCCATGCAGCAAGGCAGATATAAAGCGATAAACTAGGCACATAATCTGCCACTGTAGCATAGGAAATTCCAAAGAAGATCCCTACAAAATCCTTAGCAATGGCACTGACCCCAAAAGCTGTAGCTAGTGACAGAGCAATAACTATAATAAAAGACTGATAAAAGAGTGTACTAGCTTCTGCCTTTTTATCCTGACTCAAAAGATGTGTTATTCGTGGAAATAAAATTATATTGAGTGAAGTAATGACTGTTTGTGGAATGTCGGTAATCATCCTACTTGAGTAATACAAACCCACAGCGGTATAGGATGCATAAATTCCCAGCATAACCTTATCCATAGTTTGAAAAAGAGTATCTGCCAAAACAGGGATAAACAGCAAGAGTAACCCTTTATAAGCACGTTGAATTTGTTTGCTATTTGCAAGATAAAACTGTTGCTTCAGAAAAACTGGCAAAAAAAGAGCCAACTGACTGACAAAAATTGTCCCTACCTTTATCAAAGTATAGATGCCCAAATCTGCCTCTGTATGCACAAAGACAAAAATCATGAAGGCTGATAAGACATTAATAATGATATTTCGCACAGCGATTTCACGAAAGCGTTCCAAACCTGACAAGAACCAAGTCATATCAAAGCAAGCAGAAATCACATACAACATCTGAACCCAGTAAATATCCTGATGACTTCTGACAAAAAAAGTCACGTAGAGAAAGTAAGTTACAATAGCTATACCTGCGTTGAGCAGTTGCACCGTCAGCAAGGTACCATACTCATCGTTGACTGCTATCTTATCATGTCTTTTCAGGGAAATCTGCTTGCTCCCATACATACTAATCCCCATCAAGGTAAAGGTGACAAAGTAAGAAGCTACTGTATTAGTATAAGTATAGACACCTAGACGATCTGAAGAAAAAACTCTAGTGACATAAGGAGTGACAATAAGTGGTATGAATAGGGAAAGCAGCTTATTGACAAGATTAAACACATAGTTCCACTTTAAACTAGCCTGTTTCAGAATGCTCACCAACCTTTCCAAGTTGTTTATTTAGAAGGCAACCAAAGACTAACCAAAGGATAAAACTCTTGGCACCAGGTCCAAAGGGTGCATAACCTTCAAATAAGGAATTGACAGTATAAGAAAAAGCCAGAGCCGTAAAGAGTATGTGAAAACAGTGAGGCGACGAACGTTGCCAGAAGGCATAGAACATAGGAGACAAGGCTACGAGAATAAAAGCTGTTCCTACTATATAACCATAATTGAGGAGGCTCTCCAGATAAAAATTATCCATATAATAATAACCAATTCCCGTTAGTTCATATCCTGAAATTTCTTTAGCAAAGACCTCAAAATACACAAAACGGTTGGAGGAAACATAGTCCAAAGTCAGACCAGATGGTCTGTATTCAGACGTCATCTTTAAAAATAGATTATTGATAAAAAAATCATAGATAGCTGGATTGAGCAAAAGCGCACTCACTAAGGTAGAAAGTCCTAATGTCCATCCTAACTTCCGAGTCCAAGAAGTCTGCTGGAACCATATATAAACTAGAGGAAGAGCTGCCGTCGCTAAAAGAACTGCTCGCGACCGCATAAGAATACACATATAAATCAACAAGCCACTGCTAACGAACAGTAAGACTTTTTTCCACATTCCCCACTTTCGGTTATAGATAGAAAAGTTGAGGATAACTGCTGATAAAAAGATAGAGGCTGCCGAATTCTTCGCCCGATAGACATACTCAATATTTGTAAATCTATGTCCTCTAAAATATTGGAAATAAATATCTGCTGAAATCAGCAAAGATACTCCCACAAAGAGCATGGCAAGGATTTTCCAATAACGAATGATCACATCCGCATTCCAATAGCCTAATACCATCACACCTACAGCTAAGTAAAGTTGCTGAGACAAACCGTTAAAGAGATAGGATATTCCCGTAACTATCTCTAGCAAAGCAAGGGAACTAACTAGATAACCTATTATTAATAAAAAAAATAGGAAAGGTCGTTCCAGATGAATCTTTGAAGAAATAGACAGAAATCCCAACAACAACCAGAATGGCATAATTAGAATTTGCGTAGGAATACCGCTTAACTTCCAGATATAGGGAGTCTGTGACAAAATAGATAAGACAATAGCTACAAGTAAAACATACAGACGCAAACTACTGTTGGGAAAATAAACTAATTTCTTTTGGGTTTCCATGTCCCCTCCTTATTGTCATCAAAATATTCATCCATCTTTCTTATTTACGATTATTTCAAAATATGCTAATAAATCACTAATAAATTATACATTTCTGAGGTAGTTTTCAAATTGCCTCTTCCCCGTCTTCCTATTACCAGTTTCTATAATAACATTAATCCTACAAATATTTATATGCTTACTCATCTTTTGGAAATCTTGTACAGGAATCACAAAACTACATTGAGTTTTTTTAACAATTTTTGGGTTTCTCCACCAATTGAACCAATGACAGTTTGCCGTCAGCATATAAAGCCGAAAACTATTATAAACTCCCCAACAAGACTGATGCTTCTGACAAACCAAGGGATATCACATCTATAAACCTATATAAACAGATTCCCGATTTCTAAGAAAGCTTCAGTAACGAGGTACTGACACCATTAATCTATTCTTTATGTAAATTCATTCTTTGGTAACCCTCATGACCTTTTTCATAGTATCGTTGAAAACTTCATTACCATCATGATTTAGAGCCTTAAATTACCAAAATTTCGTAATTTCCTACTATAGCAGAACGCTCGGGTTGGGAGTACTACAAATAATTAATCTTTTCATAAAATATTTTTCCGTTGCAATTAATCCAACTTAGTCTTTACCTCAGCCTCGTCATGTTTTTTAGAACACTACACTCCTAATACCACAAACGGAATTAATCATTAAAACCTTCACGATAGAAGCCCCTCTCTTAAATGATTCTCTAAACTCACCATAAACCTATCCTTCGAAAAGTGCTCTTCATAATAGCAACGTGCTTTTTTTCCTAACTCCTCTTTTTTTTCTATAGAAAGCATACTAAATTCACAAATATTTTTTACCAATTGGTCTACATCCTTTTCAGGACTTATAAATCCACATTGAGCTTCTTCTACCACTCTCTGAGTATCTCCTGAAATCGCCCCTATAATTGGTTTTCCTGCTGCCATATAAGATTGTACCTTTCCAGGCATGGTACAAGAAATTATTGAGTCACCTATTAAAGAAACTAGCATTGCATCTGATTTCTTATAAAACTCAGGCATTTCCTCTACAGAACGCCTACCATAGAATGAAACATTCTCTAACCCTAATGTGCGTGATAATTCTTGCATATTGGATAACTCGGTACCATCTCCAACAAAATGAAAGTGGATTTTTCGGGGCAGATCGGGAATCTTTTCTAACAAACTGGCAGCTTTCAAAATGGTTTCCAAACTTTGTGCTTTTCCAATGTTTCCAGCAAAAGTTAAATCAATAGTATTTTTATTCGTTTTTAATTCATCTGGTAGAAACAAATCCTCTGCATATTGTGGCAAGTAAGCAATGCTGTTACGAGGTATATTAAATTTTTTCACAAAATAATCTTTAAAAGCTAAACTAGTAACAAATATATAATCGCTTGCTTGATATACTTTTTTTGAAATAAATTCAAATATCTTGTAGATCAATCCATTTTCCTTCACCCCACCTACAATTAAACTATCTGGCCAAACATCCATGCAATACAAAAACATAGGTTTGTTATACTTATTTTTATAAGCCATACCAGCCCAAGCCATCATAACTGGAGACAGTTGATTGACAAAGACACAATCAAAATCCGATCCATCTTTTGCTTTATAACGCCCAAATAAAACACCTATCGTAGAGGAAAGAGCAAAACTAAAATAATTCAATATACGGTATAAAGTATTCTTTCTCCTAGCAATTGTGTATGAACGAAAAATAGTAACACCATTTATAGTCTCTCTTCTTTTTTTCCCCTTACGATAATCAGCGTATATTTCCCCCTCGGGATAGTTAGGAATCCCTGTCAAAACAGCCACCTCGTGCCCTCTTTGAACTAGACCCTCACAAATATCTGACAACCTAAAAGGTTCTGGCTTATAATGTTGACAAACAAATAGAATTTTCATTGCATCAATCCAACTCTTTCTTACCACTACCCTCCACAATTCCCTTACGTTTTAATACGTAGGGGATTGTTCTAATGATACATCTAAGATCCATTCTTAACGACATATGTTTTACATAATAACCATCTATCTCTGCCTTCATCTCTGTTGATAAATTATCACGTCCATTAATTTGTGCCCATCCAGTTAATCCTGGTAAGATATCATTGGCACCATACTTCTCTCTTTCTTTAATCAAATCAAGTTCATTTATGGCTACGGGCCTAGGACCTACAACACTCATATCACCAACAAGAATGTTCCACAGTTGAGGTAGTTCATCTAAAGATGTTTTACGCAAGCAAGATCCCACCTTGGTAATCCACTGTTCTGGCTTATCCAAGTCTCGAGTCGCCACATATTTTGGCGATTCGACCTTCATAGTTCGAAATTTCAATACATAGAAAGATTTCTTATAAAGTCCAAATCGCTTTTGTTTGAATATTACTGGTCCTTTTGAATCAACCTTTATCGCAATTGCAATTATAATAAACACGGGAAACAGTACTATTATTCCCATTAAAGAAAGTAAAATATCTCCTAATCGTTTTGTTACCCTATACATAAATTACCTCTCAAAGCCAGCTCTCCTTAGAGATTTAAAAGCTATCTCATATTTATGATTTTCAAAAACCAAGCGATTAACATTTCTCGCTTACCCTGTTTTTCTACGGTGTGGAAGTGGAGGACCGATTTCAGTCTCAAATTAAGAAACTTACCTTAAAAACTCTTTTGAAATTTTCATTTCAATTCAATATGATTTGAATCTAGTAACTTCTAAAGAATCTGACTATAGATCTAAAAATCTCCTTACACCTATACTGAACGACCTATTCTTTCCCATAATTCCCATAGCTCCCGTAAGAATTGTATTTGTCTACTGAAGTATCGAATTTATTCAACACAACTCCTAAAAACGGCTTCCCTGTGTGTTCCAACTGTTCCTTCGCTTTTTGAATATCCCGTCGATTTGTTTCGTCTGCTGCTGCAACTAAAATAGAAGCATCGCATTTTCGCGTAATGATAGCCGCATCAATCACGACACCGACAGGAGCCGTATCTACAATGATGTAGTCAAAATATTTCCGCAAGGTTTCAAGCATTGTACTGAAATTCTTACTTTGAAGAAGAGCTGTCGGATTTGGTGACACAGAGCCAGCCTGAATCACAAAGAGATTTTCAATATTGGTATCACAAAGCCCCCGTGAAAGGTCTGTAGTTCCTGATAGAAATTCTGTCAGACCTGTAATTTTATCCCTTGCTTTAAAGACACCTGACATAACAGAATTGCGAATATCTCCATCAATCAGCAGCGTTTTGTAACCTGCACGCGCAAAAGCCCAAGCGATATTGGTGGAAGTCGTTGATTTTCCTTCACCTGGTTTCACAGAAGTGATAGAAAATACTTTCAAATCATCTCCACTTAACTGTAAGTTCGTACACAAAGCGTTATAATATTCCTCTGCTTTTTTTACAAGATCCAATTTTGCCTGTGAGATTTCTAACGTTGGCATAACTTCCTCCTATTTCATTTTATCCAAATCTGGAACGACCCCTAGAAGTGGAATTTGCAGTACATCTTCGACATCTTCAGGACGTTTCACACGGGTATCGAGTAACTCAATCAAAAGAACAGTAATTACTGTTACGACGGCTCCTCCAAGAAAACCAAACAAGGTGTTGCGTCGAACATTTGGAGAAGAAGGAATCGTAGCTGGTCGCGCTTCTTCAAGTGTCGTTACATCAGATACTCGCGTTACAGCGATGATCTTTTCTGCAGCAACTTCTCGTAGAGAATTAGCGATGCGACTGGCTTCCTCTGGCTGTTTATCCTTGACAGAGATTGAGACGATACGAGTGTCAGCTGGTACAGTCACTTGAACTTTGCTGGCTAACGTTTTTGCTGGCATATCCAATTTCAAATTTGTCGCTACCTTTTCCAATACATCCTGCGAAAGGATAATCTCACGGTAGTCTTTTACCAGATAAGATCCTGCCTGCAAATCCTGATTTGTCAACCCCGGCTTGTCTCCTTGATTACGGTTGACTACGTAAATACGTGTGGTGCTCGTATATTCTGGCTTAACAATAAAAGTGCTATATGCAAAAGCTCCCGCACCTGTCACAAGTGCCACTAATAAAATCATTAGCTTGCGTTTCCACAAGGTTTTAAGTAATTGAAATACATCGATTTCTATCGTGTTTTGTTCTTTCATCATTTCTCCTAAATTAGTTGATCCATTATAATTTTTCGAGGATTGTCTATAAAAAGTTCCTGAGCCTTCGCTTCTCCGTATTTTTGGGTAACAAGGTCATATGCTTCTGCCATATGAGGAGGTCTACCGTCTAGATTGTGCATATCACTTGCAATGACATGAACCAAATCCTGCTCTAAAAAATACTGAGCTCTTTTTTTCATGAATTTATAACGTTCGCCAAAAAGTTTGGGTTTGAGGACATGTGAACTATTTACTTGCGTGTAACAGCCCATATCGATCAGTTCTCGAACGCGTTTTTCATTATTTTCAAGAGCATCATAGCGCTCAATGTGGGCAATGACTGGAGTAATTCCCAACATCAAGATCTTGCTCAAGGCACTATGAATATCGCGATAAGGGGTGTTCATACTAAACTCTATCAAGGCATAACGACTATCATTAAGAGTTGGAACCCGCTTTTTTTCCAGCTTATCCAGAACATCTGGTGTGTAGTAAATTTCAGCCCCATAAGCAATGACCAAGTCACTCGCCACTTCCTTAGCTATTTCCCGAACCTGAAGAAAGTTTTCTGCTATCTTCTCTTCTGGAGTTTCAAACATGCCCTTGCGACGATGAGAGGTAGAGACAATGGTTCGCACCCCCTGCCTGTAGGCTTCTATCAAGAGAGACTTGCTTTCCTCTCTTGACTTGGGACCATCATCTACATCAAAGACAATGTGCGAATGAATATCAATCATTTCATCTACCCTCCAACACGTCTTGAATAGCAGTTTTGACAGATGCAAGGCTACTGTCGTCAATTTCCATCATATAGAGGTTACTATCTGGCATCGCATAAGAAGGAAGATCCATCCGTCCCGTACCTTTCAAGTCTTGCGAATTCACTTTGTAAGTTCCACCACTTTCTAACTGAGCATTGACCAAGTTCATCATGGTCTCAAGCGGCATGTTTGTTTGGATAGAATCTTGCAAACTATCAATAATCGTACTATAATTTTTCAGTGCTTCGGTCGACGTTAATTTTTGAAGGATAGCCACAATCACCTTTTGTTGATTGCGCCCGCGGTCACGATCGCCATCTGCTAGGGAGTAGCGCTCGCGAACAAAACCGAGAGCCTGTTCTGAATCAAGATGAACATTGCCTACAGGGAATTGAAACTTCCCGTGTAGAGCTGTAAATTCTTGATCATTATAAACATCTACCCCACCCAACAAATCAATCAATTTCAAAAACGAAGTGAAGTTCAATCGCACATAGTAATTGATATCCACTCCATAGAGATTTTCTAAGGTATGAATGGACGAATCAACTCCATAAATGCCCGCATGGGTCAATTTATCTTTTTGATTATTTCCACCGTCTGCGATTGGTACATAAGCATCACGTGGCGTTGTGGTCAAGAGGATTTTCTTGGTATCTCGATTGACAGTCATCAGGATATTGACGTCTGAACGCGACACTGAACTAATCGGGCCATAGGTATCAATTCCACTAACATAGATATTGAAAGACTGACTCTTTGAAGTTTTAGGAGCTTCTACTTTTTTAGTGAATCCCTTAGTATAAATCTTTTTTATCTTCGATGTGTAATCTGGATATTCTGACTCGATGATATTTTCAAAGACACTATTTAGGACAATGGCCTTGGTGTCACCTGCAATCAAACTCTTGTAAGCCGCCAAGTAAGACGAACTCTGATTGACCGTCAAATCGGTATTCTGACTTGACTTGATATCAGCTAGTAGTTTTTGAATATTTTCATTATCAGTCCCAGTCGGTGCTGTCACACTCGTCAGTTGCGTAACATTTCCAATCTCACTATCTGCTAAAACAGCAACACTGATAGAATATTCTGAGTAATTAGAAGTCGCATTTAAACGATTGGTCAGTCCAACAAACTGCTGTACTGCAAAAAGCGACACAGAGCTTACAAGGATAGAGAGCACCAACAGAAAAATAGTAAATTTTTCAGCTTTTTTATAGATAATCAAGAGCAGCCCTACTAAGGCAACTAGTAGAACTAGCGCAGTTGCCACTAGATTAAGATATCTAAAAGCAAGGATATGGTATTTAAAAATCAAAAACAATAAAAAGCCAGCCAACAATAGATAAATAGCTAACAAGGCTATGTTAACGCTTCGCTTTACTTTCCCCGAGCGAGATCTCTTTGAACGTTTCGCCATGACACTCCCCTATACTATAATAATTAAAGTAATTATATCACAAAAGTAGGACAAATTCCATTCATTCCCACAATTCTCAGCGTTTTCATTCCTTTTTTCTTAGCTATATTTTGAAGTGACCGCTTTCATTATTTAGGACCTTGAGCAAACAAAAATAAGGTCCCTTGCAAGAGACCTTATTTAACTTTTTATTTGATATGATTTTCAAATTCTTTTTGGCTCTTTTCGATAGCCTTTTTACTCTCTTCTTCCCACTTAGTCTTGGCTTCATCAAATTGTTTCTTGGTAACAGGATCTTTTTGCAGTCTCATATACTTGTAGTTATTTCCATCGCCTTTTATTCCCACTAGAGAGTAGGCACGTGTGAATGGAGTTACTTTGGTTACAGAGGCCGTACCACCATTTGACATAGCAGACATGACTAGAGAATTGTCAATCATCCAAGCTTGAGCTTCAGCGTATTTTTCATAACGCTTAGCGACATCTTGATTCTCAGCATCTGCTTCTTTTAGAAGTTTTGTATAGGTATCTAATCCTAGACTCTTGATCAGTTCTTGGTCTTCCTTAGCATCTAGGCCAAAAATCTTGAGATAGAAGCCATCTTCGGCATTGAATGGGTCTAGATAAGTTGACGGATCTTGGTAATCACCAACCCAACCATCGAAGTTTAGGTCGTAGTCACGAGCTGCTGGATTGGGTGCTAGGAAGGCAACATTCCCAAAGTCATCCGTCGAAAGTTGTTGAACATCAATGACGATGTTGTCAGAACCTATTACTGTTTCAAGGGTTTGTTTAACCGAGTTCATACCAGAAACTGCATTTTTATTGGTTTGATCAACTGAGACATCCAAATGAATAGGGAAGGTCACGCCTTGGGCTTCCAATTCTTTTTTAGCTTCCGCAAATTTGGCTTGGGCTTTTTCCTTGTTGAAGTAACCGTCTTGGGCATCCGCCAAGTTGATTCCTGACCATTCTGCTCCGTAGTTCACAAGTTTAGAAGCTGTTACTTCTCCAAAGCTCTTGTCGCCTACCTGCACAAAAGTAGGGGGAACAAGGGTATTTCGAAGGGTCTTACTTGCCGCTTCTTCTCCATTAGATTGGGCAGAGTAGGTCGTACGATCGATAGCAAAGTTAAGCGCCTGACGGAAGTTTTTATTTAAAATCGCTGTTTGCGTTGAGTTCTTTTGTTGATCTGATGTTTTTGCAGTATGGTTATAGGCTTTACGGTTAACGTTAAAATTGAAGTACCAAGAAGTCTTGTCCTGCAAGCTATAAACGATATTGTCTTGGTATTTTTCTTTCGTCTTGGCATAGCTCGAGCTATTTGGATAGACTCCCGCAAGTGAGTAAGCACCACTTTCAAAGTTTCGAATCGTCATCTCTTGATCTGACCCATCAAAATAGGCTAACTTAACTTTTTCAATGGTCACTTTATCATGGTCATAGTAGTGTGAATTCTTCACATATTCGATTGAAGATTTTGATGTGAAATCTTTTAACAGATATGGACCATTATAAAGGATACTGTCTGGCGTCAAGGTCCCAAAATCTTTATCCTTTGATTTCAAGAATTCTTCGTTGACCGGGAAAAGGATACTATTGGTTGTTTTTGAGTTCCAATAAGGTTCTGCCCGTGTCAAAGTGTACTCGACTGTGTAATCATCCAAGGCTTTGACACCGACAGTTGAAAAGTCATTGATCACACCCGTCACATAGTCATTCAATCCCTTGATTGAATTTTGGATCAGATCCATGGCTTGTCCCTTGTTGTCCGCGGCATATTTGATCCCAGTGACAAAATCCTGAGCTTTGACTGAAGCGTATTCCTCACCATCAGCCGTATACCACTTGGCATCTTTTCTAAGCTTGTAGGTATAGGTCAAACCATCTGATGAAACAGACCAATCCTCTGCAAGAGCAGGTACGAGGTTCCCATAGCTGTCATTTTCTAACAAACCATCTACAAGATTGGTAATAACGGCAGTGTTATCTGCATAATAATCTAGGAGATAGTTAAAAGTTGTTGGATTCGCACTAAATGTTGATGAATAAGTGCTAGTATCTGTGTTGGACTGTCCACATGCAGAGAGCAAAATCCCTGTCGCTAAGACAAGACCTGTCCCGATTAGTCTTTTTTTCAGTTTGATCATCATTCACTCCTTTATGTCACTTCTTGTAACATAAACATATTCTATCAAATCCATCCCAAATTGTAAAGTTTATGTTTTTCCAGCAAATGATTAACCTACACTAGCATTGACAGCTCTAGAATAAAATTAGCCACTGAGTGTGTAAAAAATGGAGAGGTAACCTAGTTTGGTTCTCGAGAATCTTTTTGGACTGATGGAAAATAAAATCCAAGACATCCCCCTTTTCAAACCTTCCTAAAAGATAAAATTAAGATTAGCAACATCTTCGATCGCCTAATTCTAATGTAAAACTATAAAAAGTCACCAAACGCTATTCCTTTGATTTCTGTGACTTTTATAAGTTTAAGAAACAGTTCTTCGTCTCTCTGAATATAAAAACAGAGAGGACAGCGACTGTCCTCTCCAAATCTTAACTGACATCAATCCGCTACAATTAACACAGAGCTTGATAGAGTTAGAAATTTATTTTATTTATAATTGTAAGCCCAGTAATAGTCCCCGTTTCCACTAACTACTGCTGCTACAGCTCCTTCTGTCGCATTTGGATCCAAAAGCAATTCTCTCAAACCGCCATTTGCCCATTTCTTGACAACAGTAGCTGCATCTTGGTCACGACGACCAACAAAACCTGAGCTATCGTATTGGCGAGAGATTTGGTTTGCTTTTGGTAGAGCTTGATTTTGATAAATCTCATCTGACCAAGTCAATTCTTTCAAACCTTGTTCTTTACGAATTTCATTGATCCCAGCGAATGCTTCTTTGGCCTTTTCCATATAGTAATAATTCGTATCATCCGTCGCAGCAACGCGGAAGACAAATTTCACATAACCAAATTCTACATCGCGGTATTTTTCTTCATCCACTCCACTCTTGAGGTTGGCGACTAAAACATAATCTCTAGCCCAAGGATCATTTTTGGTTTTCTCAAAGATATCCTCATCTTCAATTTCCCAAGTGACCTTTGCATCCCAACCCGCGTTATCTAAAAACTTAGGATTTAGTTTTTCGATCACATAGTTTTTGAATTCCTCGACATTTTGGAAAGGAAGCGCTTGTCCTGCTTTGGCAGTTTCGACTAAATTAGTCGAATACAATTTCACGCTAGAGTTTTGATCGCTATAGCTATACTCATCATCTACGGGATTTGAGTGCAAGTTCGGATCCAATGCCGGATCTGTTGGATCTGTCATCCCATGCAACTTCCACGCATCCCCCGTCCACTTCCAGTAAGCTGTGTAACCTGTAACTTCGGCGTTTGATTCAACATAGTAATAGTGATTAGTACCATCAAATGCATACTTTGGATCATCCTCCAGGATCTTATCACCTGGTTTTCCTGGCGGAATGACTAATTTGGGTTTACTTCCATCTGGAGCCCATAATAAGTGCTCTAAACCTGGTGCTGGTTTTTCAACATACGGAGGAATCTGATTTTCACTCGGCTCATCTGTTGTTATCAAACCTGGGGTCTCTGGACCAGAGGGATTGGTTGAATTATCTGGTTTCGGTGTAAAAGGATCCAACTCACCATCTGCTCCATTGAATGGTGGATTTTCTGGAAGTTCGATCGTTCCCAAATCAAAAGGAGCATATTCGCCATCCGCTCCTCCGTAAGACGGAGCCTCTGGAAATTCAATAGTGCCTGAATCAAAAGGTTTAAATTCCTCATCAGCTCCATTGAATGGGGGATTCTCTGGAAGCTCCACCGTACCTGGATTTTCTAACTCCAACTCTTTGTTATTATCCGCAGATTTCTTGACAAACACCCAACGACCATTTTGGTAGTAGTAATAATCCCCATTTTCTAATACATAGTAATGGTAGCCATTCTCGTAACGATAGTGGCTATCATTTACTAAGTTGTTAGTTGAAGAATCGTTGTCACGATTGTTTGTCAATGGTTTCCACTCACCATCACGGTAAATATAGTAACTACCATCACTCATACGGTAGTAGTAGCTACCATTCCAGTAGAAATAGCGACCGCTATCTGGCTGTCGGTAGTTGTTTCGATTCCAATAATTATAACTATAATCCCAATCATCAAAATCATAGTCCCAACTATGACGGGAATCCCAACGATTATCCGCATGAACCGTTGGTGTTACAGAAGCTGAAACTGCAACTGCTGTTGCCAGAGCCGCTCCCGCCAAAAGACCATATTTTCTATTCATTTTAAATTAAACCTCCAAAAAAGAACCGTTGGTCATAACGTTCGGAAAACTTTTGTGCACTATTCGTTTTTCGGACTATAAACAAGGAATATATTTTATAAAATATAAATTGGATTTATTGAACACTTTTTTATATTTATTGCGTTCAATAACAATTATAGCACTATCATAATTTAAAATCAAAAAAATAACATAGTTACTATTATTTTTAAAAAACAGTAGTTTTACTTGTTAAAATAAGCATTTTATAGTTTTAAGCCTAAAACTATAAAATGCTAGACGCTCACTTAAAAATTATTTCAAATTCATTTATATTGTATAAATATACTTAAACTGATTTGTTGTATAAATATTAAAGTTCGTTTTTTGAAATTTCTTCTTACCTTGTTTGTAAAACACAAATGAAGAGATAGAATAATCTATAGATGACAGAAACAACTATAATTATTTTCAAAAAGCATCAGTTTAAGTGTTATAACCGTTCAAAAGCTAATTAAAAAAACTTTTATATCCGTGACCTGCTTATCAGTTTTTCATTTCAACTTCAATTGTCATTCAAAAACTCAATGACTTTCATTTTGAATCTGGCTCTCTCCATCTTTCTGAAATCATGTTCTGAGCCATGGAGATCATCAGAAAATTTAAAACAACACATACTATCTGGTGATTCTTGCTTTTTCACTTTCAAAACTGAGAAATTTTTAGCTCATCAGAAATACAATTAAAGTGCCTAGTTTTTCGATGAATAATGTCTCAAAATCATAAAAAGGAAGTACAGACTTTCTGCAACTTCCTTTCTTATACATTATTTAACGTGCTTTTCTAGCTCTTTTTGGTATTTGGCATTTGTTTCAATTTTTTCTTTCTGCCATTTCTTGAGAGCTTCTTCGTATTCTTTTGTAGTCACGACATTCTTTTGCAGCTCCAAACCTTTGAATACAAACGGGTCTCCCTTGATTCCGACTTGAGAGTATGCTTTTGTGAATGGCACAGTACGGCTAACAGTTGGAGAACCACCTGAAGAGGCAACTGGGATCAAGAGCGAGCTATCAGACACCCAGGCTTGAGCTTTAGCATATTTCTCATAACGCTTATTGAGATCGCTTGTTTCAGCTGCGGCATCATCCAAGAGTTTCTTGTATTCGTCTAGACCAACTTGAGCCATCACTTCTGGGTCTTTCCCACGGGTGATACCCAAGTGTTTAAGGGCAGAACCCTTCTTAGCATCAAGAATGTTTAGGTAGGTAGCTGGGTCTTGATAGTCTGGTCCCCAACCAGTTCCATTCAAGTCATAGTCTTTTTGGGATGGAACCTTAGCTTGAGATGTAATGCTCATTTTTTCATTATCGGTCATTTGAAGGACATCGACAATGACATTCTCCGTACCAAGTGTTGATTCGATAGACTGCTTGAGTGAGTTAGTCTGTTGAACGGCAATCACATCGGTCTGTTCAACTGGAACATCCAAACGGATTGGGAAGGTCACACCCTTAGCCTGCAATTCTGCCTTAGCCTTCGCAAAGGCTGCCTTAGCTTTTTCAGGACTGTAAAGCGTATCCTTACCATCAGTAAGGGCTACATCTTTCCACTGGTCCCCGTAAGAAACCAGCTCTGCCTGAGCCAACTCTCCAAAGGTCTTTTCACCTACTTGAACGTAGTCATGAGGCACTAGGCTGTTACGGATAATTTTGTCCGCACCTTCTTCACCATTCAACTGAGCAGTGTAAGAATGACGGTCAAGGGCAAAGTTCAGCGCCTGACGGAAGTTCTTATTAAGAAGAGCTTCTTTTGTTGATGTTTTTTGAGCTTCGTCTGTTTTAGCTGTTTTATTGTAAGACTGGCGGTTTACGTTAACAGTGAGGTAGTAGCTTGTCGCTTCTTGTGGACTGTAGACAATCTTATCGCCGTACTCTTTTTTAGTTGACTCAAAATTTGAGCTTGTTGGGAAGAGACGAGCTGTTGTATAAGCACCCTGCGTAAAACTACGAATCAAAGATTCTTGGTCAGATCCATCGTAGAAAGTTAGTTTAATGTTGTCAATCTTAACATTGTCCTTATCCCAGTAGTTCGGATTCTTTTCATATTCAATGACTGATTTTGAAGTCAATGATTTCAAGAAATAAGGACCGTTATAAAGAATACTTGATGGTGTTGGTGCACCGTAGTCGCTCCCTTTAGAATTCAAGAATTCTTCATTAACTGGAAGCATGGTTGCAGTTGTGACTTTAGAGTTCCAGAAGCTTTCTGGTTTGTTAAGCGTATATTCAACCGTGTAATCGTCAACAGCTTTGACTCCTACAGTAGAAAAGTCATTGCTTTCACCACTAATGTAGGCAGCCAAACCTTTGATAGAATCTTGAAGGAGAGAGAGGCCGTCTGATTTACCGTCAGCTGCGTGTTTCAGACCCGTAACAAAGTCCTGAGCCTTGACTTCAGCATACTCTTCTCCCTCAGAAGTATACCATTTCACACCCTTACGAAGTTTGTAGGTATAGGTCAAGCCATCTTTAGAAACGGACCAGTCTTCTGCAAGCGAAGGAATCAAGTTCCCGTATTTATCGTTTTCCAAGAGGCCATCGACAACGTTGGCTATAACGTCAGAAGTTGAGCTCTTGCTCGTCACGCTGTAGTCCAAAGATGATGGATCTATTGCATAGACATAAGAAAATGTCTTGGGAGCATCAGCCTTTTTTTCACTTTGCCCACAAGCGGTTAACAGAAGTGCTGCACTCAAGACAGCACCTGCTCCTAAGAGCCACTTTTTCGATCTCATAAGTAATCTCCTTAAAGATAGTGTTTTCACCATTATACCCTATTTTTTCATAAAAGCAAGGGCTTTCGGATAATTTTTTAGAAAATTCTAACAAATATTTTTTAAAGATTTTTCTATACAATTTTTAGTAAAAAACCTCAAGCTTTTGAAGCTTGAGGTTCTCTCATTTTAGTCAGTCATTTCCACACAGAAGGCATCCCATGGAGCCAAGGTCTGTTTCTCAACTGCTTCTTTAGCAGTAGTGTTTTCAATCAAGACAAATTTAACTTTTCCTTCTACTGAAAAGTTTTGTTTTTCATTGGACAAGTTAGCCACGACTAGGAAGCGACGGTCACCGTCCTTGCGGATATAGGCAAAGACCTTGTCAGCTGTATCAAGCAATTCAAAATCAGCGCGAATCAGCCAGCTATTTTCCTTACGGATCTGAACCAGTTTCTGATAGGTATAGAAAATAGAATCCGGATTTGCCAGTGCTTCTTGAACATTGATTGCTTGATAGTTTGGATTAACTGCCAACCAAGGTTGACCTGTTGAGAAGCCAGCGTTTTCGTTCTCATCCCATTGCATCGGAGTACGGGCATTGTCACGACCGATGACACGGATGCTGTCCATGATTTCTTCAATCGGAACGCCTTTTTCAAGAGCCTCACGCGCATAGTTGAGGGATTCAATATCTTCTACTTGGTCCAGTGTTTCAAATGGATAGTTGGTCATCCCAATCTCCTCACCTTGGTAAATATAAGGTGTTCCTCTCATGAGATGAAGCAAAATCGCAAAGGCTTTGGCAGATTTTTCGCGGTATTCTTGATCATTTCCCCAGATAGAGACGATACGAGGGAGGTCATGGTTGTTCCAGAAGAGGGAATTCCAACCGTCTTCAACTCCTAACTCTGTCTGCCATTTGTTGAAGATTTCTTTTAACTTACTGATATTCAGCTCTTTTTGATAGTGCCACTTAGGTTGCCCTTCCTGATACTGAAGACAGATGTGTTCAAACTGGAAGACCATAGACAACTCTTGTTCCTTTGGATTAGAGTAAAGCTTGGCAATTTCTGGCGTTGCCCCCCAAGTTTCTCCTACCGTCAAGAGATCTTTATCCCCAAAAGTCGCCTGATTCATTTCCTTGAGATAGGGATGGAGCATAGGACCATTATTAACTACCTTCTCGTCAGGAATCTTGCCAATCATATCAATGACATCCATACGGAAACCACCAATTCCTTTATCAATCCAGAAGTTCATCATCTCATAAATTTTCTGGCGAAGTTTTTCATTCTCCCAGTTGAGATCAGGCTGTTTCTTGCTGAAAAAGTGAAGATAGCATTGACCCGACTTTTCATCGTATTCCCAAGCAGACCCACTAAAGATAGACTCCAAATCATTAGGCTCATCCCGCCAGATATAGTAGTCGCGCTCAGGGCTATCAGGATTTTCACAGGCCTCAACAAACCAAGCATGCTCATCCGAGGTATGATTGACCACCAAGTCCATGATGATACGAATATCACGCTTCTTAGCTTCTGCGATGAGTTGGTCCATGTCCTCCATGTTCCCGAAAATAGCTGCAATCGCTTGATAATCGGCAATATCATAGCCATTATCATCCATCGGACTGTCATAAACGGGAGAAAGCCAAATCGCTGTAATCCCTAGCTTAGCTAGATAGTCTAACTTACTAGTAATTCCTGGCAAATCACCAATCCCATCTCCGTTGCTATCCATAAAACTCTTTGGATAGACTTGATAGACCACGGCATTGTGCCACCATTTTTCTTGCATCTGTTTACCTCATTATTTTAATAATCTATAGTCTATGATAGCGCTTTTTTAAACTTAGTGCAAGCGTTTGCCTAATCTTTTTGATTTCTTTTTTGACTCCGTAGTTTCCTATCTTCCAATTTTTTATTATAATAGAGGTCAGAGGTAAAAAAATGAAAAAACAAGCTTTTAGTTCTGAACAATATTTGAATCTACAGCGCGACCACATTTTGGAGCGCATTAACCAATTTGACGGCAAGCTCTACTTGGAGTTTGGTGGCAAAATGTTAGAAGATTTCCACGCTGCTCGAGTCCTTCCTGGTTATGAGCCTGACAATAAAATCAAGCTCTTGCAAGAATTGAAAGAGCAAGTTGAAGTTGTGATCGCCATTAACGCTAGCAATATCGAGCATTCCAAAGCGCGTGGCGACCTAGGCATTTCTTATGACCAAGAAGTTCTTCGTTTGATTGACAAATTCAATGAGCTGGGAATTTTTGTTGGCTCAGTTGTCATCACACAATACGCAGGACAACCCGCTGCAGATGCCTTCCGAAACCAGCTCAAGAAAAATGGAATTGATTCTTATCTTCATTATCCAATCAAAGGATATCCGACGGATATGGATCACATCATTTCACCTGAAGGAATGGGGAAAAACGACTACATCAAAACCAGTCGCAACTTGATCGTCGTAACCGCTCCTGGACCTGGTTCTGGAAAATTGGCAACTTGTATGTCCAATATGTACCACGACCAAATCAACGGCATCAAGTCTGGTTACGCTAAATTTGAAACCTTCCCTGTCTGGAACCTGCCCCTTCATCATCCAGTCAACTTGGCCTACGAGGCCGCCACAGCAGACCTTGATGATGTCAACATGATTGACCCCTTCCATCTCCAAACCTACGGAGAAACCACTGTCAACTACAACCGTGACATCGAAATTTTCCCAGTGCTCAAACGTATGCTGGAACGCATTCTCGGTGAATCTCCATACGCTTCACCGACAGACATGGGTGTCAACATGGTTGGTTTTGCTATTACAGATAATGAAGCTGCTATCGAAGCTTCTAAACAAGAAATCATTCGCCGTTACTATCAGACTGTACTTGATTTCAAAGCTGAAAAAGTCGGAGAAACTGCTGTCAAGAAGATTGAACTTCTCATGAACGATCTCGGTATCACACCTGCAGACCGCAAGGTTGCTGTTGCTGCACGTCAAAAAGCTGAAGAAACTGGTGGCCCTGCCCTAGCTCTTGAATTGCCATCTGGCGACATTGTCACTGGTAAAAACTCAGAGCTCTTTGGTCCTACAGCTGCTGCCTTGATCAATGCCATCAAAAAATCAGCTGACATCGCTAAGGAAGTGAAACTAATCGAGCCTGAAGTCGTCAAACCAATTCAAGGTCTTAAAATCGATCACCTAGGTAGTCGCAATCCTCGCCTCCATTCAAATGAAATTTTGATTGCACTTGCCATCACAGCTATGGAAAATCCTGATGCTGCGCGCGCAATGAAGGAACTTGGCAACCTCAAAGGAAGCGAAGCCCACTCAACCATCATCTTGACAGACGAAGACAAGAACGTCCTTCGCAAGCTAGGTATCAACGTAACCTTTGACCCTTACTACCAATACGATCGCTTGTATCGGAAGTAATTAAACGAGGCTGGACAAAACTCAATTTGAGGAAAAAGCCAGTAGATATTTACATGATAAAAGATAAAACGCATAATAACAAGTGTTCAAAAGACTTGGTATTATGCGTTTTTATGATTTTTCTATCCTCATTTATTTCAATGAAATTGCCAACTCGACACAGGCTCCTCCTTGGTCTGGATTGAGCAGGGTCAGACGACCAGCATGCAAGAGAGCGACCTGCTTAGAAAAGGCTAAGCCGATTCCATGATGGGGATTAGCCGAATTGCGGCTTTGGTCACTCTGGTAAAAGAGTTGGTCTGCTCCCAGTAGCATCTCCTCCGAAAATGCAGGGCCATTGTTCCAGATAGCAAAAACCAACTGGTCCTGCTGCACTGATACCGTCAGCTTGACTTCCTTTTGATCCTGATTAGCATGTTCAAGAGCATTCAGTAAAATATTAAGCAAAGCGCGCTTGAGATAGTCCAAGTGAATCGACAAAATCAGACTAAGATCACAATCTTCTTGGAGATAAAAACAATAGCTTTCCTGTTTGCTGAAAAGTGCCCAATCGTCCTGTAGAGAAGCCAAAAAGCTCCCCAAGGAAAGCTGACTAAACTGATTAGAATCAATCTGAAAAGTCTTAGCGTAATCAATCAAAGAACCACAATACTCTTCCATCTTGTGACTAGCCTGCAAAATCTCAGCAGCATAGTCTGCCTGAGGCTGGCCCAACTGCGCCAATTCCAAGAGCTCAGCATTCCCCTTAATCACAGTTAGGGGCGTCTTCAAATCGTGCGATGTCGCTGATAACTGTAAAATCAACTCCTGATTATGCCGTTGCTCTTTTTCTAGAAGACGAGCATTTTCTTGGCGGCTGCTCCGTAAATCGCTATAAACTTCTAGCATTTCCTCAATTCGAAAAAGCTGGCTTTGATTTTCTTCTAAAAGCTTCTCGCTCGTTAGCATTTTTATTTCCCTGTCGATTTTTCGGAGCAATTTTAAAATATGATAAAAAGTAATCAGCAGCAAGCTCCCTGCCCAAAAGAACAAGGTGAAAAGGGCATAATCGCTGCCTTGTGTAAATTCATAACCTATAAGCACAAAAATTAAAACATGGAAAAAGACGATTTTTAAACTGGTTGTCCAGACTAGGCTTTTGAAATTTCGGGTTCTAATTGCCATCTATAGCCTACTCCTCTCACTGTTGCGATTGCTTGCAGCCCTTCTTGTTTACATTTTTGACGAATCTGATATACGTATTCTGAGATAGAGCGAAGCTGTGTTTCTGAACTTTCTGGGTAAAGCAAGGTATGCAGGCGTTCAGCTGAAAAGGTCTGCTTGGGATTGCTAGCTAGTAAATGCAGCAACGTAAACTCTCGCTCTGAAAACTTCAAGATTTTACCAAAACAGGCAACTTCATAGCGCTCTGGATAAAATTGACAAGAAGCAATTTCAGAATATCGCTCCTTCCGCCTTTCCTCCCGCCGAAGATGAGCTCTGACACGCGCCAGCAATTCTTTGGTTCCAAAAGGCTTGACAACATAGTCATCTGCTCCGCGAAAGAGCCCTTCCACCTTGTCCGCCTCCAATTCCTTAGCCGTCAGAAAGATGATTGGACACGAAAGATGAGGACGAATGTAGGAACACAACTCAAAACCATTAACAGGCTCCATCATCACATCCAGCAGAATCAAGTCATATCCGACAAAATGCGTCAGCTCTAGGTCTTCTATCCGATCAAGCGTCGTCACATCATAAGCATCGAGCTCTAGGACGTTTTTCACCAGCTTCAAAATGCTCCGGTCATCATCAACTACCAAAATACGATACTGTCTCATATTTTCCATTATAGCATACCTCTAGCGAACATCTCGCTTCAAGGTTAAGAATATAGCAGAGCTCCAAACCAAAGCTAACCATAACAGCTGTATTCCCAGCCCTGATAAATCTATTGAGTGCTGAAGCCCTTCATACTCAAAAAGATTTAGCGTAGCCAGATCAGGCAGGTATTTTGCTTCTTTGATGAAAGTTGCTAATAAACGGCTGAGACCAATCAAGAGAGGAAAGAGCACCGACACCGGCACAACCCAAGATTGAAATAGCAAAGCGAGTCCAGCTGCTAAAAAAGCCAGAAAAAGATTGCTGAGCAGACCAAAAGAACTGTAATAAAGGAATTTCCCCAGCAAGGACCAGCTAAAGTCTAGATCAAAACGAGCCAGCATAACAAAAAAACAGCTGCCTACCATGATACTGTAGAGAACCAAGAGCAGCAAGACCAGAAAAAGGAATTTCCCAGCCAACCAAGCCTTTCTATTTGATACGGTTAGAAAATTCGTTCGTATCCCTGACTGGACAAACTCCTGAGCAAAATAGAGCGAAGTAAAGATGACGATGACAGGCTGCGCCAGATAGAGGGCATGCAAAGCCTCGCTCAGAGCCTTCGTCTGGCCAACTGCTGTCTGACTATAGTCAAGATTCATTAGAAAAAATGGAACAGCTACCAGAGCCACCAAGGCTGCACCAAGAGCGAGATAGTAAGAACGGAACTTAATCCATTCACTTTTAAGCAGAGCTTTTATCATCAGTAGCGCCCTCCTAAATCCGTCTTCAAAAAGCGCAGAGAGGTCATGCCGCCGACGACTAGTAACCATGCGCCTAGTATCAATAGTCCTTGCAAGGGATTGTTGGCATATTGGGAAGTTGGCGTTGCCACAAACAACTCTCCAGCTGGCTGTGGCAGATAAGCTCCCCAACTCGTGTGAGCTGCCAGGTAGTTTCCCAGATTATAGATTTGGGGTACGAGAAAAAGCAGAGGAATTAACATGGTCCGAGCCAATAAACCTAACAAAAATGAAAGGATTCCCAATAAGGTCAGAGATAAGATTTTCCACAAAATCAGACTCCAAGCTGCCTGATTGAGCAGAATCGGATCAAGCCCTTCCTTTCCTAAAGCCATGTGCATGACTATATAACTAAAGTAAATTGATAAAAAGCTACTGGCAAGAGAAAAGCAAGTAAAGGTCATAAGTTTCCCCACAAGCAGCTTCAGGCGGTTATTACAGGACAAGAGGCTGGTTCTCAAGCTATGAGACTGAAATTCCATAGCTCCCAAAATTCCAGCTAAAATGACCAAAACCATGCCCGCCATAGAGGCACCGTTGAGACCCAGATATTCCAGCGGATCAATGGCTTCTGCCAGACCGGGAACCGTCTCAGGTGTGGCATCCAAGCCAATAGACAAATACTGTCGACCCTCCAGCCAGGATACAGCAGGCACCAATAGCAGCATGAAGGCCATACTCACTCTGAAAGCCTTGGTTGAGCAAATTTTCAACCATTCTGAATGCAATAAGGACATCGTTTCTTTCATTTTAAACCTCCTCTGTCAAATCAAAGAAGAGGTCTTCTAGACTGTCTGAATCTTGTAGCACCTCTTCCAATCGTCCCTGCTCAATAATGCGCCCATGATGAATCAAGACGACATCATCTGTCACCATTTGCACCTCTGACAGGATGTGGGAGGATAGAAGTACCGTTTTTCCTAAATCAGCCTGCTGACGAATGAACTTTCTAAACCACTTAATCCCACTTGGATCCAATCCATTGGTCGGCTCATCTAATATAAGAAACTGAGGATCACCCAGCAAAGCTGCGGCCAAACCCAACCGCTGACCTTCCCCCAGAGACAGGCTTGACAAGAGGTCCTTCCTCTTATGAGCAATTCCTGTCATCTCCAAAACCTCGTCGATCCGAGACTTGGGAATAGCATTACTCGCTGCAATAATCCTCAAATGGTCATAAACCTTTCGATTTGGCAAACCGCCAATGCCGTCAAAGGCTGCACCTACCGTTCTGAGCGGATAAGTCATTGACTGATAGGTTTGCCCATCAAAAGTCGCCGTCCCTGCCGTCGCCCGATCTAACCCTAAGAGAATCCTCAAGGTTGAGCTTTTACCAGCACCATTAGGCCCCAGAAAAGCTGTAATCCGCCCGCTTCTAGCTGTAAAAGAAATATCTTTTAAAATCTGCTTGCTTCCATGCTTTTTGCAGACTCCTTCTATTTTCACCATATGTTCCATACTGAACTCCTTTATCTTTATTTCCTCCAGTATATCCAATCTAGTTCAGAATTAGTTCAGAGATTAAGCAGAAATTCTAAAAGTTGATCCCACCTTTCAAAAGTTGCTCTAGCTTCATTAGAAAGAACTCAGTTTTTCTTTTCCTTTACCCCATTCTTTCTTTATAATCCTGAGGGTTTTGTATGGTGACTTTGTTATAACGCTAGTCTCAAAAAGTCATTTATTAAACTCCATCAAGAGCAGGCTTTATGATATAATGAAAGAAGAAAACTGAAAGGATTTACCATGTCAAAAGAAGTTATTGTTGAAAGTTTTGAACTTGACCACACCATTGTTAAAGCCCCATATGTCCGCTTGATTGGGGAAGAAACTGGACCAAAGGGAGATGTCATCTCCAATTTTGATATTCGTTTGGTGCAACCAAATGAAGACTCTATCCCTACCGCTGGCCTTCACACTATCGAGCACCTCTTGGCCAAACTCATCCGTACCCGCATTGACGGCATGATTGACTGTTCACCATTTGGCTGCCGAACAGGCTTCCACATGATTATGTGGGGACGTCACACCAGCGCTGAGATTGCAGCTGTTATCAAGGATTCGCTCAAGGAAATTGCTGAAACCACTACTTGGGAAGATGTCCCTGGAACAACCATCGAATCTTGCGGAAACTACAAGGACCATAGCCTCTTTTCTGCTAAAGAATGGGCTAAACTCATCCTGGAACAAGGAATTTCAGATGATGCCTTTGAGCGTCATGTCATCTAAACAAATAAAGGAACCAGCTTATTAGCTAGTTCCTTATTTTTTTCTCAAAATCTTAAGTTAGGCTTTTTCACGAATGACCAAGACACCATCTTCCATATCTGCTTCCAGATGTTTAGCATCTAGATGATCCAAGTGGAAGTCCGTCACCTTATCACGAATTTGTTGTTCCACCACGCGACGGAGTGGACGAACACCCATGACTTCGTCATAGCCTTCTTCTGTAATAAAGTCCTTAGCTGCTTGGCTGACTTCCAAATCAATGTCTTTCTTAGCCAAGGTTTGGTTGACTTCAGCCAACATCAAGTCCACAATCTTAGAAAGGTCTTCCTTATTCAAGTGTGAGAACTCGATAACAGCGTTAAAGCGGTTAAGGAACTCTGGACGGAAGAATGGTTTCAAACGATCCATCAATTCTGGTTTATCCGCATCTTCTGTCAAGTTGGCTTCATAGCCAAAGCCAGCGTTTGATGTCGCGATAATGACAGTGTTCTTGAAGTTCACTGTATTGCCTTGACCATCAGTCAAACGACCATCATCCAAGACTTGGAGGAGAAGGGTAATGACTTGAGGATCAGCCTTTTCAATTTCGTCCAAGAGAATGATAGAGTATGGATTGCGACGAACACGTTCTGTCAAGGTATTGCTGTTGTCATCATATCCTACATAACCTGCTGTTGTACCGATTAGCTTAGATACGGCTGTGCGGTCACTGTATTCAGACATATCCAAGCGGATGATCGCATCCTTGGTTCCAAACATATCCAGTGCCAATTGCTTAGCAAGTTCTGTCTTACCAACTCCAGTAGGCCCTACAAATAGGAAGCTACCGATTGGGCGATTGCCTTCATCAAAACCAGCACGGTTACGACGGATAGCACGAGCTACAGCTTCAACCGCCTTATCTTGGCCGATTACCTTGTGTTCCAAGCGATGGGCCATATCTTTTAGGCGTTCGATATCAGATGCCCCCATTTGAGACACTGGGATACCAGTCATACGCTCTACGGACTCGGCCACATCATTGACAGTGGCAGTCACTTTCATATCTTCTGTGTGGTTTTCGACTTTTTTCTCCAATTCTGCAATGCGTGTCTTAGCATTGAGAGCTGCTTCAAAGTCTTCTGCTTCAACTGCTTTTTCTTGCTTGTCTTTTTCTGCCTCGATTTCCCGTTCAACAGCATGCACATCTGTTACAGGATGTTGAGCAGCCAAGTGAGCTGCCGTTACATCGACAAGGTCGATAGCCTTATCTGGCAAGCTGCGTTGAGGAATGTATTGGATCGAATAATCCACTGCGGCTTTCAAAACCTCATCTGGCAAGATGACATTGTGGTGTTGTTGATAGAGGTCACGAATTCCTTGAAGGATTTTAAAGGTATCCTCTGCTGAAGGAGCATTGACCTTCACTTCGTTGAAACGACGAGCAAGAGCTGCATTTTTCAAGATGGTGTTACGGTATTCGTCTTGAGTTGTTGCTCCAATAACGGTCAACTCACCACGGGAGAGAGCTGGCTTGAGAATATCCGCAAGCCCCTTAGATCCACTGTCTCCACCAGTGCTACCAGCACCAAGGATTTGGTGAATTTCATCAAAGAAGAGGATAATATTTCCTGCTTCTTTTACTTCACTAACAAGATTTTGAACGTTTTCTTCAAAACTACCACGGTATTGAGTACCAGCCTCGAGACCTGAGATATCAATGGAAATGATTTCCTTGTTCTTAATAGCCGCTGGAACATCTCCGTTCACAATGGCTTGCGCCAAGCCTTCGACAACTGCTGTCTTACCAACACCTGCATCTCCGACCAGAACAGGATTGTTCTTGGTACGGCGTGAGAGGATTTCAGATGTTTCTTGAATTTCCTTGTTTCGTCCGATAACAGGATCCAACTTACCCTCACGAGCTTCCGCTGTCAAGTTACGACCTAGTTTAGCAAGGACGCCGTCTTGTTTCATACCTGAAGCATGTTGTTGCATTTGCACATCTGACTCTGCATTTCCTGGTAATTTCCCAGTTGCACGATACTGAGCAAATTCCTCAGGTGTCACTTCACGTCCATTAATCAAGTAGCGACGGTTTTCAGAACTATATCCTCGCATACCACCCATCAATTGGTTAAATAAATCATCCATGTTGTTAAAGTTGTTGTTCATATTCTTTACCTCGTTTATTGTTAATTAATTGCGATCTCTGATATTGACTATCTTTGACCTTTGTTTTAAAAATTTTAGACTAGCTAACTAGCTACCCTACGTATAATTTCTGGTTTTTCTTTTTTAAATAAGCCTTTTATCATCTTCTTTTCAAAGTCTGTTAGATTTAACATAGGCCTCACCCCTTTCCTGGGATTCTATACTTCATTCTCAAGAAACAGTTCGTTGAAAATGAGCTTTTTAAGGAATTCATTTTCCTTATGTTTCTACTATATCACATTAGTCAGTAAAAGTCAATAAATTTTTGACTAAATTTGACTATTTTTTTAAAAATTTTTAAGCACACAAAAAGCCAGTAATATCGACTGGCTTTTCTCTATTCCAATTGAATCTTAGCTCAATGCGTCATCCATTGAAAGAACTTCGTGGAAGACACGTTGTGTCAATTCAGTTTTTTGTTCTGGTGTGAGGTATTTAGTGTTTACACAGTATCCAGAGATACGAACGATTACGTCTTCACCTGACATGATCTTTTCGTAAACATCGTTCAAGTCCATAACGTTCAAGTTAACGTGTTGTCCACCGTTTTCGAAGTAACCATCAAGGATTGTTACCAAGTTATCAACTTGTTCGTCACGAGTCTTACCAAGAGCGCGTGGCGAAACTTGAGTTGTCAATGAGATACCATCAGCTGCGTAACTGAAGTCAAGGCTCGCAAGTGAGTTCAAGTTTTGCAACCATCCACCTTTAGCTTTGTTAGATGGGTTAGCACCTGGTGAGAAGAATTCAAGTTTAGATAAGTTTACAGAACCATCTTCGTTGAGGTATACACCCTTGTGGACTGGTGAGTTACCAGTTTGTTTAGAGTAAGCAACGTTAGATGTGATTGTCAAAAGTGATACTGTAGCTTCTGCGTCTTTGTATAGTTTGTGGCTACGTAGACGAGTTGTGTAAGCTTCGATCAACCATTCTGCCAATTCGTTTGAACGTGGGTCATCTTCACCCCAACGTGGGTATTCACCGATTGTTTCGTAATCGTAGATGTAGCCATTTTCATCACGGATCGGTTTAACCGTAGCGTATTTAATCGCTGACAATGTATCAACAGTGTTTGCAAATCCACAGATACCGAATCCCATGTTGGCACGTTGTTTAGTTGGCAAGAAGGCCATTTGAACAGCTTCGTAGTTGTACTTGTCAGTCATGTAGTGGATGATGTTCAAAGCATCTACGTAAGTGTCAGTCAACCAATCAAGAGATTTTTCAAAGTTGGCTTTAACTGATTCGAATTCAAGAACTTCGTCACAGATAGGATCGATGTCAAATACTTTGTAGTCTTTGTGAACATCGTCGTAACCACCGTTCAAACCAGTAAGAAGGGCTTTAAGAACGTTTACACGAGCACCGAAGTACTGGATGTTGTGGCGTTGATCTTCGTTTTCTGGGTCAAGTGGTGACACACAGCATGAGATACAGCTCATTTCTCCGTATCCGTCTTTAGCCATTGTCGTTACACCTTCGTATTGGATAGAAGAGTGTTTGTGGCTCATATGCATACAGTAGCGACGGAAGTTGTATGGCAATTTATCAGTCCAAAGAACTGTCAAGTTTGGCTCTGGAGAGTTACCGATATTGTCAAGAGTGTTCAAGAAACGGTAGTCCATCTTAGTAACACGGTGACGACCGTCGTTACCCATACCAGCCATAGAAGTTGTGATGAAAGTTGGGTCACCTGAGTACAATTGGTCATAAGCTTTTGTACGAGCAAATTTAACTGTACGAAGTTTCATAACGAAATCATCAACGAATTCTTGGATTTCTGATTCAGTAAATGTACCACGAGCAAGGTCACGTTCTGCAAAGATGTCCAATACGATTGGCACACGTCCGAGAGATGTAGCAGCACCGTTGATAACACGGCAGACAGCCATGAAGGCGATGTTAACCCATTGGATCGCTTCTTTAACGTTCATCGCTGGTTTGCGAACATCAACTCCGTAAAGGTCACCCAAGCGAACAACTTGTTGCAATGCTTGGTATTGAAGATTTACTTCTTCACGAAGACGGATTGTTTCTTCATCAATTTCTTTAATTGCATTCCAGTCGTTAACTTTTTCTTGCATTAAATAGTCTGCACCGTAAAGAGCAAGACGTGCGTAAACACCGATGATACGTCCACGTGAGTATGCATCTGGAAGACCAGTTACAGTGTGAGCGTGACGAGCACGACGAATGTTTGAAGTGTAGGCACGGAAGATACCGTCGTTAACTGTTGTTACGTATTTAGTAAAGATTTCGTGAACAGCTGGGTCTGGTTCGTATCCATTTTCTTTCAAAGTCGTTTCAGCCATACGGATACCACCTTTTGGCATGAAGTTCAATTTGAAGAGTTCATCGTTTTGGATACCAAAGATCAATTCGTTTTCTTTGTCGATAAATCCTGCAGGGATATCAGCAATAGAAGTTGGACGAGTGTCCATTGGGAAACGAGTTTCTTCGTAGTGAGCCTTAGTTTCTTCTACAATTTTTTTAATGTGAAGTGAACGTTCTGTTGGGCCAGCAAGGAAACTTTCATCTCCATCATAAGGTGTGTAGTTAGCTTGAACGAAGCGAGATACGCTTGCTTTTTCTTTCCAATCTACGCCTTTGAAGCCTTCCCAAGCTTTATCAAAAATGTCTTGTGCTTCAACAACTGTCTTAACAACCATGTTAATGTCCTCATTTTTCTTTCTAGTAACAGTCATCTGTTACATTCATGAGACCAGTATACCATACAGTAACCGATTTCAACAAGCGAAAAAAGGCTTCTTTATCACTTTCTTTTCTAATACAGTCTGTTTTTCGACGCAATCTGTATTATATTTTTGAAAGTCGGGTTGAACTTTCCCATTTTTTCAGAAAAAAGGGTATAATAAATAGAAAATGACATTAGAAAGGAAGCAAAATGCTCATATTTCCATTGATTAATGATTTGTCCAGAAAAATCATCCATATCGACATGGATGCCTTTTTTGCTGCGGTGGAAATAAGAGATAATCCTAAGTTAAAGGGCAAGCCTGTTATCATTGGGAGTGATCCCAGACAAACAGGCGGACGGGGAGTTGTGTCTACTTGTAGCTACGAGGCACGAGCCTTTGGCATTCACTCTGCCATGAGTTCTAAAGAAGCTTATGAGCGTTGTCCTCAAGCCGTCTTTATCTCAGGGAATTATGAAAAATACAAGACTGTGGGGCTTGAAATTCGAGCTATTTTTAAGCGCTATACCGATCTGATTGAACCTATGAGTATTGACGAGGCTTACTTGGATGTGACGGAAAATAAACTTGGTATCAAGTCGGCAGTCAAAATAGCTCGTCTCATCCAACAAGATATCTGGCAGGAACTACACCTGACTGCTTCTGCAGGTGTTTCTTATAACAAATTTCTAGCTAAAATGGCCAGCGATTATCAAAAGCCACATGGTTTGACAGTTATCCTCCCAGAACAAGCTCAAGATTTTCTCAAACAAATGGACATTGCTAAATTCCATGGCGTGGGCAAAAAAACAGTTGAACGCCTTCATGAAATGGGCATTTATACTGGTGCAGACTTATTAGACGTTTCTGAAGTCACTTTAATCGATCGGTTTGGCAGACTCGGTTTTGACCTTTATCGGAAAGCTAGAGGCATTCATAACTCACCAGTCAAGTCCAATCGCATTCGTAAGTCCATCGGCAAGGAGAAAACCTATGGTAAGATTCTCCAGGCTGAAGAGGACATCAAAAAAGAGCTGACTCTTCTATCTGAAAAAGTAGCTCACAATCTCAGCAAACAAGACAAAGCTGGAAAAATCATCATCCTAAAGATTCGTTACGCTGACTTCTCCACTCTAACTAGGCGGAAAAGCCTCTCACAAGCAACACAGGACGCTAGTCAGATTTCTCAAACCGCCCTTCAACTTTACGAAGAACTAGCTGAAAAAGAGAAAGGCGTTCGTTTACTAGGAATTACAGTGACAGGATTTTAAAAAGCTTGAAGGCCCCCCTTCAAGCTTTTTCTTATACAAATAAACGCACAAAACTATAGAGCAACAAGACACTACCGAGTACGATACGGTATTTACCAAAGAGTGTAAAGTCGTGCTTCTTCACATAGCTGGTCAAGAAACGAATAGCAAGCATGCTGACCGCAAAGGCAACACCCATAGCAACCAAGAGCAAGAACAGTTGGCCAAAACTCAAGAGTTGACCTGCTTTAATAAATTTGAAAATCTTTAAAGCACTGGCTCCGAACATAACAGGAATTCCGAGATAGAAGGTAAACTCTGTTACGACAGAGCGACTTGTACCATTCAACAAACCACCAACGATAGTTGCACCTGAACGGCTCGTTCCTGGGAAGAGGGCGAGGACTTGAAAAAGGCCGATGTAAAGGGCTGTTTTATAAGGCAACTTGTCTAGCTCTGTTACTGTTGGTTCAATAGCTTGCGCCTTATTTCGTTTTTCAAGATAGATAAAGGCAACACCATAGATAATCAACATAATGGCAACCGAAACCATGTTATGGAAGTTGGCATCAAACCAATCATCTAACTTAAAGACCAATAGCAAAGGCAAGGTTGCAACGAGAACTTTTGACCACAATTGCCAAGTTCTACGAACTTCTACCTTGTTTTTACCAGGTTTGAAGGGATTGAGCTTGTTAAAGTAAATGACCATAACTGCTAAAATAGCCCCAAGCTGAATGACAACATTAAACATGGACATAAAGGCTTCATTTTGGTCCTTGTATTGGACAAATTCTTCCACCAAGATCAAGTGCCCTGTACTTGAAATGGGCAACCATTCTGTAATTCCTTCAACAATCCCAAAAAAGATTGACTTCAAAATTTCAATAAAATACATACATTACTCCTTTTTCTGTCCTCTATTATAGCATAATTTCGAATGTTGCGATAGATTTTTTCTAGAAGGCGCCGATGCTACCACCGCCTCCGCCTCCTGAGAATCCTCCACCTGAAGAACCACTTCCAGAAGAGACGGAGTAGGTACTTGCCGTGTTTGCAATACTAGCATAGTGGCTCATTTGAGCAGTTGAATGATAAAACATACTGTGCCAGCCATAAGCTACGTAAAGATTGATATCTGGGTTCTCAACTTGAATCTGATAAGATTTCATCAAATGACTCACCTTGTCCGCATAACCAAATAAAGTAGCATAGACAAGGAGGCGATTCCAAAGAACAATACTCTCTAATTCTACCTTGTCTAGGTGAGCGATATCGCGAAGCATGTTTTCAAAACTAGTCCAGAGATAGTATGCTTCTAGTCCTTCTTCGTTTAAAACACCATCACGAGTATCAAATCGGGTCGTCCAATAATAGACGGCAGCTAACATCAAGCCTGCAAATCCAAGGATAAGAAGTGGCAGAGAAAGATACCCGTGGGCATCCAAACTATACAAGAACCAGCCAAAACCAACGAAAGCAGGTAGAAGCGTAGAGACACCTATCGTCAAACGCAAGATTTTTTCTCCATTACTCAGTGGACGATAATAATCTGGAAGTTGCAAAGAGGAAACCCGCTTTCTCACCCCATCCTGCATCTGCTTCAGAGCTTGCTCGAAAGAAGACTTAAGCTTACGTCCCGTTTTCTGAATCCTTTTTTCATCAGCTGCTTTTGCACCTTGATAAAGACTAGCTGACACTTGGTAATCTGCAAACAAATCTGAAACAAGCACTTCTTCTCTTCCTGAAAAGGCCAAATTAAGGCAATCTTTTTCAAAACTTGCTAATCCTTTTTCTTTTACAACTTTTAGACGAACCTCGTCTCCATTTGAGATGATTGAAACATTTCCACGGTCAATCACATCCAATAAAGTTGCCTGAACGAGTTGGTCAAAGGTGAACTTCCCTCCTCCCTTGGTCAAGGGACTGACTTCCTCTAAAGAAGTGGAGTAAACAGCTTCCGATAAAACCATCGGTTCTAAGTCCATTGGCGGTTCATAGAGACGGTGATTTTTGGCATATTTCTTCGATGGGGAGGTTTTTCTTCTGTAAATACAGTAGAAAATAACACTAAAGACTAAAGAAAGCGAGAGTAGCAAAGGGATGACCCACGTAACCAGAGCTTTGCTTTGAGCTTTTTCAGCAGTAATGGACTCCTCTATTTTTTCAAATTCTGCTAAACGATCGCCCTTCAACCCCTGATCCAAAGCTGTTCCAAAATCTTTTCTAGGCCAATAGGCATGCAATTCAACCCCACGCTGACGAGGTAGGTTCTGTAAATAAACACGATAATCACCATCTATCTTCTCTACCTTGCCCTCTGTAAAGAGTTTCCCTGTATGAAAGAAAAGTTTTTCTGCTCCATTAAAGCCCATTACTCGAAACTCAAAATTTTCGATAGGTTCTGAACTATCCGTCAGAGGTTGCCAATTAAGTTCCGCGATATCATCATATAGAAATAGGAGATTTTTTAGTTGCCATGTGATTACCACTTCAACGGTATCCCCCTCTTGGCCTGGATTATACACTTTTACAGTATACCCTTCCGATTCTTCTATCACTTCACTATTGACATTCTCAATGGCACTAGCATTTTTCCATACCTGAACCTTTGGATTGGAATCTATTTCAAAGCCCTTTGGCATCTTACCAGCATGGCCAAGCCCTACTAGTTGTCCATTAAAATCTTCATCAAAATAATAGACTACTTTCTCCCTAAATTCTGCTGTATTATCTGCATGAATATACAAATCGCCTTGATAAGAGCGAATCTTGAAATCAACCGCAAAAACAGAGAGTGGTAAAATACAAAACAAGCTAAATAAAAGCAAGAAAAAAGTCTTTTTCACAACACAATCCCCCTTTTTATCTTTGCTATCATTATATCATTTTTTATAAGTAAAGGCTTACTTGTATTGAAAATCTCACTATTTTTAGATACAATAGAGAGAGTCATTTTTAGACTAGAAATAGGAGAAAACATGAAAAAATTATGCTTATCTATCCTTGCTAGCCTAGCCCTTACCTTAGGACTAGTTAGCCAAGTCCAAGCCGACGAATATTTACGCATCGGGATGGAGGCTGCTTACGCCCCCTTCAACTGGACTCAAGACGACGATAGTAACGGCGCTGTCAAAATTGACGGTACCAACCAATACGCCAATGGCTACGATGTCCAAATCGCTAAAAAGATTGCCAAAGACTTAGGTAAGGAACCTTTAGTCGTTAAAACCAAGTGGGAAGGACTTGTTCCTGCTCTTACTTCTGGCAAAATCGATATGATCATTGCAGGTATGAGCCCAACGGCTGAACGTAAACAAGAAATTGCCTTTTCAAGCAGTTACTATACTAGTGAACCTGTTCTATTGGTCAAAAAGGACTCCGCCTATGCCAACGCCAAATCTTTAAACGACTTTAGCGGAGCAAAAATCACATCTCAACAAGGCGTTTACCTTTATGACTTGATTTCTCAAATTCCAGGTGCCAAAAAAGAAACAGCCATGGGGGATTTTGCTCAGATGCGTCAAGCACTTGAAGCAGGTGTCATCGATGCCTATGTTTCAGAACGCCCTGAAGCCCTGAACGCTGAATCTGCCAACGCTAAGTTCAAAATGATTCAACCTCAACCAGGTTTCAAAACTGGCGAAGAAGATACAGCTATTGCCATTGGACTTCGTAAAGATGACAGCCGCATCAGCCAAATCAATGCCAGCATCGAAACCATTTCTAAGGACGAACAAGTAGCTCTCATGGATCGGATGATCAAAGAGCAACCAGTGGAGGCGACAACAACGGAGGAAGAAAGTAGCTTCTTTAGTCAAGTTGCTAAAATTCTTTCCGAAAACTGGCAACAACTCTTGCGTGGTGCCGGCATCACACTCTTGATCTCCATTATCGGGACCATCGCAGGGCTTATTATCGGGCTTGCAATCGGAGTCTTTCGTACTGCTCCACTATCTGAAAGCAAGGCCATCTGTGGCTTGCAAAAACTACTTGGCTGGATTCTCAATGTCTATATTGAAATTTTCCGTGGCACGCCTATGATTGTTCAATCTATGGTTATCTACTACGGTACAGCACAAGCCTTCGGTATTAACCTTGACCGTACACTGGCTGCCATCTTCATCGTTTCAATCAACACGGGTGCCTACATGACAGAAATCGTCCGTGGAGGTATCCTAGCAGTCGACAAGGGACAATTTGAAGCCGCAACTGCTCTTGGTATGACCCATAATCAGACCATGCGCAAGGTTGTCCTACCTCAGGTCGTTCGCAATATCTTACCTGCTACTGGTAATGAGTTTGTCATCAATATCAAAGATACCTCTGTACTGAATGTTATCTCTGTGGTGGAACTCTACTTCTCTGGTAATACTGTGGCCACCCAAACTTATCAATACTTCCAGACATTTACAATCATCGCCGTGATTTACTTTGTCCTCACCTTCACAGTGACCCGTATTCTACGCTTTATCGAAAGACGCATGGACATGGATACCTACACTACAGGTGCTAATCAAATGCAAACGGAGGACTTGAAATAATGAATCAACCCATTCTTGAAATTAAACACCTCAAAAAATCCTATGGACAAAATGAAGTCTTAAAAGACATCTCTCTGTCAGTCCACAAAGGAGAGGTTATCTCCATCATCGGGAGCTCAGGAAGCGGAAAATCAACCTTCCTACGTTCTATCAACCTACTTGAAACACCTACTGAGGGGGAAATTCTCTACCGAGGACAAAACGTCCTTGCAAAAGGCTATGACCTTACTCACTATCGTGAAAAGCTCGGAATGGTTTTTCAATCCTTCAATCTCTTTGAAAACCTCGATGTTCTCGAAAATACGATCGTCGCCCAAACGACTGTCCTTAAACGAGAACGCTCTGAAGCTGAAAAAATTGCCAAAGAAAATCTTGAAAAAGTTGGCATGGGAGAACGCTATTGGCAAGCCAAACCAAAACAACTCTCTGGTGGCCAGAAGCAACGTGTGGCCATCGCACGCGCCCTCTCCATGAATCCTGACGCCATCCTCTTCGACGAACCAACATCTGCCCTTGACCCAGAAATGGTCGGAGAAGTCCTTAAAATCATGCAAGACCTGGCTCAAGAAGGTCTGACTATGATCGTCGTCACCCACGAAATGGAGTTCGCCCGCGATGTCTCACACCGTGTTATCTTTATGGATCAGGGTGTCATTGCCGAAGAAGGCAAGCCAGAAGACCTCTTCACGAACCCTAAAGAAGAACGGACGCGAGAATTTCTTCAGCGCTATCTCAAATAACAAACAAAGACTGCATGAAGAATGCAGTCTTTTTACTAACTCTTTTCAAAACAAAAGGCAGATCCATTTTAAGAATCTGCCTGTAAGCCTAGTTTAATCTTCAAATTTTTCATGATTCTTGTCATAAAAATCAATCAAGCCTAGGGCTGTTTCAAATGAAATATTTTTCACTTTTGCACGACCTTGTGCCAAAGCAATGATTGACATTTCACGCGCATTTGTTTCCTTAGAGATACGGTAACCTGTGATTTTCTTATCACGAACCCAGCCAACAACTGATTCTACTTTTTCAAAGTTTGATTTAGCCATGTTTTTCTCCTATTTTGTTCTTTACGATACTGAAATATATTCATTCTTTTAGGATTATCCAAAAAACATCTACTTATTGAAAACAAATAATAAATTGTTATTACTTAGCTTTTAAAGCTGATAATATGCTTGTTCGTATATCTTCAACTCCATCAGGATTTGCTGGTAGGAAGATGGTGTTATTGCCCTTATTGTCTGCGAAATTATTCAAAGTATCCAAATACTGATTTGTTAATAGAATGGACATAATCTGGGCTTCTGTGAGTTCAACATTGGCTCCTTTTAATTCTTGAATAGAATCAGCAAGTCCGTCAACAATAGCCTTACGCTGTTCTGCAATCCCTACCCCGTGTAGGCGATCTTTTTCTGCCTCGGCTTCTGCCGCTGTCACGATTTTAATCTTATCTGCTTCTGCAAGTTCTTGCGCAGCGACTCTCTTACGTTGAGCAGCATTGATTTCATTCATTGATTGTTTAACTTCAGCGTCAGGCTCAACCTTCGTAATCAGTGTTTTTACAATGATGTAACCATATGTAGACATTTCTTCTGCTACTTGTTTTTGAACTTCTAATGCAATTTCATCTTTTTTCTCAAATAGTTCATCCAAGGTCAATTTCGGTACGGACGAACGCAAGGCATCCTCAATATAGGATTTGATTTGAGCTTCTGGTCTCATTAGTTTATAGTAAGCATCTGTGACATTGTTCTCATTCACTCGATACTGAGTCGCCACATTCATGGTCACAAAGACGTTATCCTGCGTTTTTGTTTCCACGACGATCTCACTTTGCAATAGACGCAACTGCACCCTGGCCGCAATTCTATCAATTCCAAAAGGTGCTCGTACATGAATACCACTATTACTCAACTTTTGGTATTTACCAAAACGCTCGATAATAGCGACAGACTGTTGTCGTACCACATACACAGAGCTGACAATAATCGCTGATGCAATCAGCACTAGAATAAAGAGAACAAGTAAAACATGTAAAACCATGGGAATCTCCCCCTTTCGTCACCATCATTATAGCATCATTATAGGAAATTGGCAAATAATATGATAGCAAATTTATTTTAGACTAGCATATTATATAAAGTCTCATTCCCATTCAAATTAATATATGATGGGTCAAACTTCTCCATTCGATGAATCAAACCAGCATAATCATGTTTATCTGCAAGAGCAATCCCAATCAATACTGGACCTGTCCCCTTGCTTGCTCGTTTGATATATTCAAAACGAGTGATGTCATCATTGGGTCCCAAAATGTCATTTACAAACTCTCGTAGAGCTCCTGGACGCTGTGGGAAGTTCACAACAAAGTAATGCTTGATGCCATCATAAATCAAGGCGCGTTCTTCCATCTCCGGCATGCGGTTGATGTCATTGTTCCCTCCAGAGATGATGCAACAAATCGTCTTTCCTTTGATATAGTCTGATAAAACTTCCAAGGCTGCAACACTAGCAGCTCCGGCTGGTTCTGCTACAATACCTTGCTTGGAATAAAGATCAATCAAGGTTTCAGAAATCAATCCCTCATCCACTCCGATAAGCGTTTCAACATTCTTACGTGTCGCTTCATAGGTCAACTGTCCAACTTTCTGTACAGCTATCCCATCAGCAAACTTATCAATTTCTTTGAGTTTAACTGGTCCTCCAGCTTCAAAGGCTGCCTTCATCGAACGGGCACCATTGGCTTCTACACCAATCACCTCGATAGCAGGTTTGGTTTCTTTGATGTAAGTAGAAACTCCTGCAATCAGTCCGCCACCACCTACTGGCACCAATACTGTATCAAAATCGATTGACTCTTTACGAGCTTCTTCAAGAATTTCGTAGGCCACAGTTCCTTGACCGGCCTGTACATGCGCATCATCAAAAGGATCAATGAAGGTACTGTTTTCTGACAACGTAAACTCTTGCGCTGCCTTAGCAGAAGCATCAAAGGTATCCCCAACCAACTTGATGGTCACGAAATCTCCACCAAAAAAGCGAACCTGCCCAATCTTTTGTTGCGGTGTTGTAATAGGCATAAAAATTGTTGCAGGAATCTTCATCTCATTACAAGTATAGGCAACACCTTGAGCGTGATTCCCCGCAGACGCACAGACTACCCCACGCTCACGTTCTTCTTTTGTTAATTGAGAAATGGCATAATAGGCTCCGCGAATTTTAAAAGAGCGAACTCGTTGCGCATTCTCCTTTTTTAAATAGATTTTAGCTCCATATTTCTCTGATAAATAATGATCATATTCTAGCGGTGTATTGACCACTACACCACTTAAAACTTTGTGGGCTTTCACCACATCTTTTGCACTTAGCATTGTCTCCTCCTCAAATACCTTTCAAGATAAAAGGCGAGTTAGGTACCCCCAACTCGCCTTCTGTTCTTATTCTCAAAAATTAGTTATAGATTTTGAATGCGTCGTCGTCATTTTTACCAACGAATGGCATTGCTTTACGCAATTCTGCACCGACTTTTTCAATTTCAAGGTTAGCTGCTTGTTCACGGTAAGCAGTGAGTTTTGGACGTCCAGCCTTGTAGTCATTTACAAAGTCATTTGCAAATTTACCATTTTGGATGTCTGCAAGAACTGCTTTCATGTTTTCTTTGACTTGCTCAGTAATCACACGTGGGCCTGACACATAGTCACCGTATTCAGCAGTGTTTGAAATAGATTGACGCATTTTCTTGAATCCACCTTCATAGATCAAGTCAACGATCAACTTCATTTCATGAAGAACTTCAAAGTAAGCCAATTCTGGGGCATAGCCTGCTTCTGTCAAAACTTCAAAACCTGCTTCGATAAGGGCAGTCAAACCACCACAAAGTACAGCTTGTTCACCAAACAAATCTTCTTCAGTTTCTTCTTTGTAAGTCGTTTCAAGCAAACCTACACGAGCTGCTCCAACACCTTTACACCAGTCCATAGCAATGTTTTTCGCATTTCCTGTAGCGTCTTGGTAGACTGCATAAAGAGCCGGAACACCAAATCCTTCTTCATAAGTACGACGTACCAAGTGTCCTGGCCCTTTAGGAGCACACATGAAGACATCGACATCTGCAGGAACTTTGATAAATTCAAAGTGAATGTTGAAACCATGAGCAAATCCAACTGCATTTCCAGCTTCCAAGTTTGGAGCGATTTCTGCTTCGTACAATTCTTGTTGAATTTCGTCTGGTGCCAAGATCATGATAACGTCAGCCAACTTAGTTGCTTCTGCTACTGTGTACGTGTCAAAGCCATCTTCTTTTGCTTTGTCAAAAGATTTACCTGGACGCACACCGATGATGACATCACGACCTGAGTCACGCAAGTTTTGCGCATGCGCATGTCCTTGTGAACCATAACCGATAACGGCGATTTTTTTACCGTCAAGCGCTGCTACTTTAACATCTTTTTCGTATTCCATTTGAACTGCCATAGTTTTTCTCTCTTTTCTATTATTTATTGCCTTATAGGCTGGTTTAACAAATTTAAGTAGGATTTTTAATCACGGGTAAATCCAGTTGCACCCGTACGAGCGATATTTTTAATACCATATGGTCGAATCACTCGCAATAAAGCTTCACTTTTTTCAGCATTTCCCGTCATCTGAATAGTGATGGAGCTTGGAGCCACATCTACTACCGTTGCACGGAAGGGTTGAATAATGGCCAAGATTTCCGCACGCTTTTCAGCTGGTGCTGCAATCTTCACTAGGATAACTTCGCGCTCCAAGTGCGGTTTGTCTGTGATATCTCGAATGCGAATCACATCGATCTGACGATTGAGCTGCTTGATAATTTGCTCCACTTCATCATGAGAAGCCACATCAATAATGATGGTAATCCGTGATACATCAGGATTCTCTGTCGCACCAACTGAGATACTCTCAATGTTGACCTGACGACGAGAAAGGACACCTGTAAAGCGATTGAGGACTCCTGAACGATTTTGTAGTTTTGCCGTTAACATTCTACGCATGGAACTTCACCCCCAACATCTCATGATTGCTCTTACCAGCTGGTACCATTGGTAAAACTTGTTCCTTACGAGAAATATCCACCTCGATAAACATCGGCACATCCTCCAGAATAGCCTCTAGATCTTTTTCTATCGTTTCTGGATTGTCAAATTTATAATTTTTAATGCCGTAAGCCTGTGCCATCAGCTGGAAGTCAGGAAGAGTGTCAAAGACCGACTCTGAAGTTCTACCCTCATAGAAGGATTCTTGCCACTGACGAACCATTCCTAGGGAATGGTTATTCAACATGACAACCTTAATCGGCACCTTGTAGATGTTTAGGATAGCTAGTTCTTGGTTGGTCATTTGGAAACCACCATCACCGACAAAAAGAACTACTTCTTTTTCTGGATTGGCAATCTTGGCTCCGATAGCTGCAGGAACTCCGAACCCCATGGTACCCAAACCACCTGAAGTGACTAATTGACGCTCATTTTGGTAAGGATAATACTGAGCTGTCCACATTTGGTGTTGCCCTACGTCAGTTACGACAATAGCATCTCCATTCGTCAACTCGCCGATGCGTTCAATAACGGCCTGAGGTTGAACCACACGTTCTTTCTTATCATAAGAACGAACACGATTCTTGTCCTTGGTGACTTTTTCAATCCACTTTTCAGTATTGTTATGAACAGTTGGTTCTGCCAGTAGCATCTGCAAGGCTTTCTTAGCGTCCCCAACCACTGGAATATCTGCACTGATAATCTTACCAATCTCAGCTGGGTCAATATCGATATGAGCAACCTTAGCATTCTTAGCAAAGGTCTTAGGATTGCCAGTCAGGCGGTCATCGAAACGGCAACCAATACTAATCATAAAGTCCGCTTCGGTCATTGCAATGTTGGCCGCGAAAGAACCGTGCATACCTCCCATTCCTAGGAAGAGCGGATGGCTAGTCGCAATCGTACCTTGCCCTAAAAGACTGGTCACCACTGGAATTTGGTAACGTTCAGCAAATTCATTGAGCTCGGCAGCTGCTTCTGCATAACTAACCCCACCACCTGCCAACAAAACAGGTTTCTTGGCTTTTGACAATTGCTTCAAGATTTTCTTGATTTGCATGTCGTTTGGTTCTATCGTCGGTTGATAACTCGGTAAATGTACTTCTGGTGAATAGATGAAGTCTGTCTCTAAGGCAGATACATCCTTAGGCAAGTCAATTACAACTGGGCCAGGACGACCTGTGGTCGCGATATGAACAGCTTCCGTAATGATACGAGGAATGTCAGCTGTCTCACGGACTTGGTAATTATACTTAGTAATAGGCATGGTAATACCGACAATATCCGCCTCCTGAAAGGCATCCTTCCCAATCCCTGCTCGCGCCACCTGACCCGTAAAGACCAAGAGGGGGACGCTATCGCTCATGGCATCCGCGATTCCTGTAATGGCATTTGTTGCTCCCGGTCCACTCGTGACGACGGCAACGCCCAACTTTCCAGTTGATTTGGCATAACCTTCAGCTTCATGTAAACACCCTTGCTCATGGCGACCTAAGATGTGGCGTATACCTTTGAAATTATAAATCGCATCATATAAAGGCAAGACAGCACCACCAGGATAACCAAATATGGTATCAATTCCTAAATCACGGAGTGTTTCCAAAACTAGATCCGATCCCGTCTTAGGAGCGTCTAAACTGATTTTCTCCATTGTTCCCCTTTCTCTTCTCTTAAAAATAGCTTGTTACTATCATACCATTTTTTCAAAAATTTTCAAGACAAAAGAAGCAATTTTCTGAATTTTCTATCTAAACGTGTTTTTATGAAAGTTTTTCCTATTTTTATAAATATGAATAGGGAATTGAACGATTTTATTACTTCCAAATTTAGTTTAGGGTATATTTTTCTAACCTTCCTTGATATAGAACATAAAAAGGAAGCCACTACGTGACTTCCTTCTAGAGCGAGGACTGATTAGTCTTCACCTTTGTTTTTCTTAATGATTTCTTCTTGTACTGACTTAGGTACGTCTTCGTAGTGGTCGAATACCATCATGAAAGTACCACGTCCTTGAGATGCAGAACGAAGAACTGTTGCGTAACCGAACATTTCAGCAAGTGGAACGTAAGCACGTACGATTTGGCTGTTACCGTGTGCTTCCATACCATCAACACGTCCACGACGAGCAGTTACGTGACCCATAACATCACCAAGGTTTTCTTCAGGAACAGTGATGGTTACAAGCATCATTGGCTCAAGGATAGCTGGTTGTGCAGTCTTAGCAGCTTCTTTAAGAGCAAGTGAAGCCGCGATCTTGAAGGCAGTTTCAGATGAGTCGACATCGTGGTATGAACCATCGTAAAGCTTAGCTTTAACGTCAACCATTGGGTAACCTGCAAGAACACCGTTAGCCATAGATTCTACCAAACCTTTTTCAACCGCTGGGATAAATTCACGAGGAACCACACCACCGACGATTGCGTTTTCGAATTCGAATCCTTTACCTTCTTCGTTTGGAGTAAATTCAATCCATACGTCACCGAATTGACCTTTACCACCAGACTGACGTTTGAAGAATCCACGTGCTTGAGTAGAAGCGCGGAATGTTTCACGGTAAGATACTTGAGGAGCACCTACGTTCGCTTCAACTTTGAACTCACGACGCATACGGTCAACAAGGACGTCAAGGTGGAGCTCACCCATACCAGAGATAACTGTTTCACCAGTTTCAACGTTTGTTTCGACGCGGAATGTTGGATCTTCTTCAGCCAATTTTTGAAGGGCGATACCCATCTTGTCTTGGTCCGCTTTAGATTTTGGCTCAACCATCAATTGGATAACTGGTTCTGGAACGTTGATTGACTCAAGAATGATTTTAGCTTTTTCATCTGTCAATGAGTCACCAGTTGTCGTATCTTTCAAACCAACGGCAGCAGCGATATCACCTGAGTAAACAGTGTCGATTTCTTGACGGCTGTTAGCGTGCATTTGAAGGATACGTCCGATACGTTCACGTTTACCTTTAGAAGTGTTCAATACGTATGAACCTGATTGAAGAACACCTGAGTAAACACGGAAGAATGTCAAACGACCTACGAATGGGTCTGTCATGATCTTGAAGGCAAGAGCTGCAAATGGCTCTTCGTCAGATGCTGGACGAGTTTCTTCTTCGTCTGTATCTGGGTTAACACCTTTGATCGCTGGGATGTCAAGTGGGCTTGGAAGGTAGTCGATAACCGCATCAAGCATCAATTGAACACCTTTGTTCTTGAAGGCAGAACCACACAATACTGGGAAGAATTCAACATTGATAGTCGCTTTACGGATACCAGCTTTCAATTCTTCGTTAGTGATTTCTTCACCTTCGAGATATTTCATCATCAATTCTTCGTCAGTTTCAGCAACTGCTTCGATCAATTTTTCACGGTATTCTTGAGCTTGGTCAAGGTATTCAGCTGGGATGTCTTCTTCAAGGATATCTGTACCAAGGTCATTGGTATAGATTTCAGCTTTCATCTTGATCAAGTCGATGATACCACGGAAGTCATCTTCAGAACCGATTGGCAATTGAATTGGGTGTGCATTTGCTTGAAGACGATCGTGAAGTGTGCTTACAGAGTAAAGGAAGTCAGCACCGATTTTGTCCATTTTGTTAGCAAATACGATACGTGGGACTCCATATTCAGTTGCTTGACGCCAAACTGTTTCAGTTTGAGGCTCAACACCTGATTGTGAGTCAAGAACGGTAACCGCACCATCCAATACACGAAGAGAACGTTGTACTTCGATTGTGAAGTCCACGTGTCCTGGTGTGTCGATAATGTTTACGCGGTGGTTGTTCCATTGAGCTGTTGTCGCAGCAGATGTGATAGTGATACCACGCTCTTGCTCTTGCTCCATCCAGTCCATTTGTGACGCACCTTCGTGAGTTTCACCGATTTTGTGGATTTTACCAGTGTAGTAAAGAATACGCTCAGTAGTTGTTGTTTTACCAGCATCGACGTGAGCCATGATACCGATATTACGAGTTTTTTCAAGTGAAAATTCGCGTGCCATGAGGTTTGTTTCTCCTATTTATTTTAATTTCTATTCTATTATAACACGATTTTAATAAAAACGGATAGGCAGGACCCACCCGTTCTCAATCTTTTCATGTTATGTGTTGGTTTCAACTTGTGAGATGGGAAGTTGAGTTGAACATAAGAGCGGACCGAGCTCAATTGAACCCGGGCTAAAAGCTCGGAAAATAGATAAGCTTTCCTAGAATCTTCGATTCTTTGTCAAGCTTCCTAATTTTCAGTCGCTTTTTTAACGCCCTTAGTATCTTAGTTGAGCTCAAGCTAAAAGTCTGGAGAAAAAGATGAATCTCATTGGTTGCAATCGCAACTTGCTTCGATTCCCTATTTTCTCTGGGACTTTCTTAACGCTTTCGCATCCTATATTACCAACGGAAGTGTGCGAAGGCACGGTTAGCTTCTGCCATACGGTGAGTGTCTTCACGTTTCTTAACAGCTGCACCAGTGTTGTTAGCAGCGTCCAAGATTTCTTTTGCAAGACGGTCTTGCATTGTGTGTTCACCACGAAGGCGAGCGATTGTTACCAACCAACGAAGTCCAAGTGTTGTACGACGTTCTGGACGAACTTCAACTGGGACTTGGTAGTTAGATCCACCAACACGACGTGCACGTACTTCAAGTACAGGCATGATGTTTTCCATAGCTGTTTCAAATACTTCAAGTGCATCGTTTCCAGTAGCTTCTTTGATTTGCTCAAAAGCACCGTAAACGATTGAAGCAGCTGTACCACGTTTACCGTCAAGCATAACGCGGTTGATAAGACGAGTAACTAGTTGTGAATTGTAAAGCGGATCTGGCAATACATCACGTTTTGGAGCTCTATTTTTACGACTCATTTCTCTTTATCCCCTTTCCTTATGCTTTTGGACGTTTAGTACCGTATTTAGAACGGCCTTGTTTACGATCGTTAACACCTGCAGTATCAAGTGCACCACGGACGATATGGTAACGTACCCCTGGAAGGTCTTTTACACGTCCACCACGAAGAAGCACCACGCTGTGCTCTTGCAAGTTGTGTCCGATACCTGGGATGTAGGCAGTAACTTCGATAAGGTTGCTCAAACGTACACGAGCGAATTTACGAAGGGCAGAGTTAGGTTTTTTAGGTGTCATTGTTCCAACACGAGTTGCAACACCACGTTTTTGTGGTGAAGAAACGTTTGTTTGAACTTTTTTATGACTGTTGTAACCAACGTTCAAAGCTGGTGATTTAGATTTTTCTACTTTTGATTTACGCGGTTTGCGAACCAATTGGTTAATTGTAGGCATCTACATTCTCCTGTGTTTTTTTATTTTTGGTGATGATACACTTGGTGACAGCTACCATCTGTGTGTACTTTTGCAACATTTGTCAGCACGTCCCTGTACACTTTTGAGAGACCAAAAGTAAAAAGTACCGTCTATTATTGTAACACAATTTTTCCTTCATTGTCAAGATATTTTTCATTTTTATTCTGATCTTTTAACTCTTTGACACTAGCTTTCACCGCTTTTCTAAACCAGAAAAGGAGGCGATTTGCCTCCTCCTTTCTAGTATGGATTTCCTTCGATTCAAGTTATCGTTTCGGAATTGTTTAACCCTTCTTATCAAAGCCAACCAGATTCTTTTGCAATGTTGGCTGCCTCTGTTCGATTACCAGCATCTAGTTTCGAAAGAATATTGGTGACATAGTTTCGGACGGTTCCATTTGATAGATAGAGTTGGTCTGCGATTTCTTGGTTAGACAAGCCCTGAGCGATTCCCTTTAAAACAGCAATCTCTTGTTCTGTCAAGGGATTGGGATGGGTCATAACCACTTCCATCAATTCAGGAGAATACTCCTTGCGTCCTTCAAGGACAGTGTGCAAGGTCTGCATGAGATCTGCAATGCTTCTTTCTTTCAAGACATAGGCATCCACTCCAGCCTTAATCGCGCGTTCAAAATAGCCAGGGCGCTTGAAGGTTGTCACCACAACCACCTTTGTTTCTAAGTTTTCTGCTCGAATCCACTCCAAGACTTCGAGGCCAGTCTTAGCAGGCATTTCTACGTCAAGGATGGCGATATCTACAGACTCCTTTTCTAGGAGTTGGATTGCTTCTTGTCCATCCTTGGCTTGTAAGACAGACTCCACATCCGCTTGAAAGGCAAGCAACTGGCACATGGCATCTCGCAACATACTTTGATCTTCTGCAACAAGTAGTTTCATCTTAGTTTCTCTCCTTATAAGGTAGTCGAACCTGAACTTCTGTCGGTTGTTTCCAACTAATTACCTTTACTTCTCCCGAAAATGGAAAGACACGATCTCGAACTGTATGGAACTCATCCCCCTTTATAGAAGCAAAGCCACAGCCATTATCTCTCACTGTTAGAATGAGTTCTTTCTCTGTCCGTTCTACTTTTAAAAAAGCTTTAGACGCTTTGGCGTGTTTGATGATATTGGTCACTAACTCAAGTAAAATCATGGAAGCCGTTGACTCCAATTCCTGAGTTAAGCTAGCTGTATCTAGTTGATTAGCTATTTCCACCTCAATTCCAGCAATTTCTAACATCTTTTTCACAGTCTCTAGTTCTGATGTCAAAGTTCTAGACTTAAGATTTTCCACAATGGTTCGAACTTCATTCATGGAATCCTTGCTTATCTGGTGAATTTCTTTTAATTCCTTTTCCACCTGTGGATAAGCCTGCATCTGTAATAACTGTAATGCTAAATCTGTCTTGACACTCAGCATAGCAAAGGTGTGACCTAGACTGTCATGGAGATCCTGACCAATACGATTGCGTTCATTTTTAGCCAAGAAAAGATTGAGCTTGGCATTTTGTTTCATCTTTTCTTCTTTTAGCTCTTCTGCTATCCGAATTCGATAGAGACCAAAAGTCAAGGCATCAGAAAAGACAAAAGTCACCAAGAAAAAGAGCAGTTGCCAAGGACTAACTTGATCAACCATATAAATCCCTGTTAAAATCATCGGTTGTAAGACAACAAAACTGACAAAACGCCAAGAGTGGAAAGAAACCTCATCCAGCTCATAAATAAGGAGATTAGATAAATAAAAGATAAACCATGTGAAACCCGAATTCAGCCAAACCGATGTATAAAAAATGTAGGCAATCATGACCCACCAGGCTAGCCACTGCACAGTGCGGTTTTGACTTAATAAAATCGAATAAAAGGCTAGGACAAATAATAATGTCCAGAACAAGGTCAAAGGCGGGTACTCTCCACTGATGACACCCGCTATAGGAAAGATGATAAACACTGTTGAAATATGAAACATATAATGAGTGTTTTTTAATTTTTCCAACATAGATTTATTTTACCTCGATCCGTTTTTTCAGTTGGATTACCAATACACCAAAGAAAACTGTATAACCTAGTACAACCAAGGCAGCAAGAACGTTAAACTCGTGGTGCTCCATATAAGTAGAGACGACCTGCATAAGCTGGTAGGTTGGAGTCAATTTCCCAATGGATTGGAGCCATTCTGGGAAGGAACTCAAGGGGAACCATAGTCCGCCTAGGACAGCCAAAGCAATATAGGCAATATTTCCAATAACCGTCATCAGTTGAGCACTTGGAAGCAAGCTCACCAAGACACCCATGCTGATAAAGACAACGCTTCCGACCAGCAAAATAGCACCGATTACCAACCAATCAAGCCAAGGTAGAGTAACTCCACGAACAAAATGGCCAACTGAAAAGACAACTATAATTGATAGAAGGAAAGTCAGTAGGGTACTGAACAGTTTTGATACATAATATTCTACCATAGATACCGGAGAATGTTGAATCAATTTTTGCCAGTTGTTTGTTTTATCAGACTCGAGTGTGCTAGGAATACTGAAAAAGGCGCTTGACATGATACTAAAGAGCGTCATAGCAAAAAGATAGGCTTGAAGAGCAATCTCTGGAATGTCTGACCCTGACATCATACCAGAAAAAATAAGGTAAAACACACTTGGGAGTCCGATGGATAGCAAGTAGTAAACGGCTTGCCGTTTCATCTGAATGATTTCCACTTTCATGAGACTTGTCATATTTTTCATCGTCAATCTCCTTTAATCTTGAGTCGTTTCGAAGATACTGTCTAAGAGAGTTCGATTGCGAACTTCAATTTCTTCGATCGTGCAGCCCTGTTCTTGCAAGACTTTCCATACCTGGCTGGCTTCTTTGGTTGTGAAGGAAAGAGCATTTTGCTTGATTTCAATCTCTTGAACCTGGTCCAAAGTTCTGATAACTTCCTGATAAGTTAGAGGTACCGTAAAGTGTTTTTCTTGTTCTTCACCACGCATGGCATAAGGCGTCGTATCGCGAATCAATTCTCCCTTGTGGAGGACCAAAATGCGGTCAGCCGTATGCTCTACCTCCTCGATATAGTGAGAAGAATAGACAATGGTGACACCATTTTTCTTTAACCGATTGACAATTTCCCAAAAATGCTGACGTGTCGAGGTATCCATGGCAGCAGTTGGTTCGTCTAAAAATAGAATTTTCGGACGACCTATTAAAGTCAACACGAAAGAGAACAAACGTTTTTGCCCACCAGACAACTTTCCTGCTAGCTGATTTTTCTGCTTATCTGAGAATCTTAACAAGTCATCAATTTCTTTGTCTGAAAGACTGTCGGAATAAAGTGACTTGAAAAACGATAGAAGTTCTTTCACTTTCAAGCTTTGGACAACTGCATTTTCTTGAGGCAAGACAGAAATAAGCTGCTTTAATCGAGGTTCTGTTGGTGCAAATCCTTGAATGGCTATCTGACCTGAGCTCATGAACTTGTCGCCCAAGAGGCAATCAATCAAGGTTGTTTTTCCTGCTCCGTTAGGCCCGATCAAGGCGACACATTCACCATCGTTGATTTCAAAGGAGATGTTCCGCAAGATCTCCTTGTCTCTTATTTTCTTGCTCAATTTCTCAACTTTAATCACAGTCATGAGATTCTCCTTTCAACCACTTCATTCCCATAGGGAAAACAACGAAAATCATAAATCCAAACCCCCAAGCACCACGAATAAATTGGCCAAGCAAGGTTTGGTCAAACCAACCAGTAAACATTTCCACTAACCATACCAAGAGTGACAGGCCGATAAAGAAATAGGTGATTGCTTTTTTCATTCCTCAAACTCCTTTTTCACATCTCTGACCAATTTCAAACCTTCTCTGACAAGCCAAGACATCATTCCAAAGCCAGCAAACAGCTCCCAAGGAAAATGATAGAAACCCTCGTCCAATCCTGAAAACATGAGATAGGTCATAACTCCTGCTGCTACTAAACTCACTGCGACAATCATTTTATTTTTCATTTCTTCTTCCTCCAGTTTCTACTTCAATTATAGTCTTTTGAAGTTGGCGGAGCTAGATGCTTCTGTCACTAGGAAATATGACAAATGTCATAAAAAGAGGCGGTGGGATAGATATCCCTATACCAAGCATCAATTTCCTAGTCCCTAGGTTCCGTGAATAAGATTAGAAACCGTTTGAAGTCTAAAAAAGCCTGATCTTCGTTCGTTGCTCGTACAAAGGATTCTTACAAATAAAAAGAGGGCAGGATTTTTCGTCCTAGCCTCTTTCGTTTATTCTTCTTTGAATCCTTGTAATTTTAAACCAGCAATCAGAGCGTTTGGCTTCTTAAAGTCTTCTATACTATCCTCAAGTGGTTCAAAGAAATAAGTCTTTTTAACTCTATCCATATCTGCTTTTTCAAGGTCAAGATCGATAACTATTCTCACCTTCTTATTATCGGCGATAAAATATTCAACCTTAACACCAGGTTCGTCCTTGATTTCAATATACTCTGGAGAGCTTTCCACTGCTTCGCGAAAGACTGCTTGAAATTCTTCTGGAGTAATTTCTGCAGGAATCTCCTCTCCCATTTCTCCCAACATATCCATCTTGTATCGTTTTACAACATCTGTATAAACAAAAGTCATGGTTACATCAAGTTCGTTCATCTTCCCTTTAAGGACTTTGGTTGTTTCCTTGATTTCTTCTTTTACCTGACTGGCCTGACTAGATGAATCAACCGAACTTGCTGAACTACTTGACTCTGTTGTTGCGGTGTTGGTTTGACCACAGCCAGCAAGAGCAAGTAATGCTACAAAAATCAATCCTAAAACTTTTTTCATAAATCTCCTATTCCACACTGAAAAGATATGGATATACAGGTTGTTGACCTTGGTGAATCTCAACTTCAACATCTTCAAATTCTTCTGCGATTTCTTGGGCAATTTCATTGGCAAGTTCTTCGCTTCCGTCTTCACCGACATAGAAAGTCACGATTTCACTATCTTCGTCCAACATATGTTTCAAAGTTTCAGTCAAGGTTTGGTGCATGTCAGGATTTGACACAAGGATTTTTCCATCGACCATACCAAGATTGTCATTTTCATGGATCTCTAAGCCATCGATAGTTGTGTCGCGAACGGCAGTCGTTACACTACCGCTGATGACATCACCAAGGGCTGCAGTCATGCGTTCTTTGTTTTCTTCGATTGATTTGCTTGGATCAAAGGCAAGAAGACTGGTCAACCCTTGAGGAATTGTACGTGCTTCTACCACAACAGCAGGTTGTTCAAGTACTTCAGCCGCAGACTGAGCTGCCATAAAGATATTTTTGTTGTTTGGTAAGAAGATAATGTTGCGAGCATTGACTTGCTCAACAGCCTTGATAAAGTCCTCTGTTGAAGGGTTCATCGTCTGCCCGCCTTCGATGACATAATCCACACCTTGGGCACGGAAGATATCTGCCAATCCTTGACCAGCTACTACTGCGATAAGGGCATACTCCTTCTCTTCAGCTGGCTTGCTGACTTGTGCTGCTTCTTTTTCAACTTGTGCTTCGTGTTGGTTGCGCATGTTGTCCACTTTAACCTTGACCAAGCTACCATATTTAAGCCCTTCTTGCATGACAAGACCTGGATCTTCTGTATGGACGTGAACTTTGACAATTTCATCATCGTTGACAACAAGTAGAGAATCACCTAGCTCATTCAAATAGTTGCGGAATTCATCATAGTTAAAATCTTTGGCATAAGTTGGACCTTGTTTAAGGGCAACCATAATCTCAGTACAGTAACCAAAAGTGATATCTTCTGTTGCGACATGTCCAGCAACTGACTTGTGGTGCTCTGCATTGATCATTTCACCCATATTCGCTGGAGTTGCTACAAAGTCCTCAGACGCACTGTATTCACCAGTAAGAGCTGATAGGAAACCTTCGTAGATAAAGACCAAACCTTGACCGCCTGAGTCCACGACACCAACCTCTTTCAAGACTGGGAGCATATCAGGAGTCTTAGCCAGAGCTCTCTTAGCACCTTCCAAGGCTGCACGCATGACCTCAACAGCATCATCTGTCTCCTCAGCTTTTTTCTTGGCACCGATAGCCGCTCCACGAGAAACTGTCAAAATAGTTCCCTCAACTGGTTTCATAACTGCTTTATAAGCTACTTCGACACCGGATTGGAAAGCAAGAGCCAAGTCTTGACCTGTTAATTCGTCTTTTTCCTTAATAGCTTGGGAAAATCCACGGAAAAGTTGAGACGTGATAACCCCTGAGTTTCCACGCGCACCCATCAAAAGCCCTTTAGCAAGAATGCTAGCCACTTCTCCGACTGTAGAAGCTGGCTTGTCTGCTACTTCTTTGGCACCATTTTCGATGGTCATTCCCATGTTTGTCCCAGTATCTCCATCTGGAACTGGAAAGACGTTTAATGAATTGACATATTCAGCTTGCTTATTCAAACGAGTTGATGCAGCCTGCACCATTTCTTGAAATAAGCTGGTAGTAATTTTTGACACGATTATTCTCCTACAACTTTGATATTTTGAATGTAGACATTCACAGTCTGAGCAGTGATTCCTAGTTGGTTTTCCAAACTAAAACGAACGCGCTCTTGGATGTTTTTTGAGACTTCACTAATCTTTGTTCCGTAGCTCAAGACGGTATAAACATCAACTGCAATGCTGCCATCTTCGGCTGCCTTCACGACAACACCTTTTGCATAATTTTCCTTGCCAAGGAGGGCTTGGAAATTATCTTTGAGGGTATTTTTGCTAGCCATACCGACCACACCAAAAATCTCAGTTGCTGCACCACCTACAACGGTTGCAATCACTTCATCTGTCAGTTCGATTTGACCATCTTTTGTATTAATTTTTACAGTCATTTTTTTTACCTCAACTAGTTGATACTTTATTTTATCATATTTCATCCCAAGTGTAAAAGCAGAATGCTGTATCGGCAGATATTTACTCTATTTTTCAAATGATTTTATCCTTAGAACAAAAGAAAAAGACCTAAGCGATCTTTTCATTTTTATTAAACGCGTTCAACTTTACCTGATTTCAAAGCACGAGCTGAAGCCCAAACTTTTTTAGGTTTACCATCAATAAGAACAGTAACTTTTTGAAGGTTTGGTTTTACGGCACGTTTTGTTTGGTTCATCGCGTGTGAACGGTTGTTTCCTGATACAGTCTTACGACCTGTAAAGTAACATACTTTAGCCATTATGTTTTCCTCCTATTAGATCTAATATAGCGGATGTGCTAGCACCACATACCGTACTATGTTATCACACTTTCTCTATTTTGGCAAGGAAATTAGGAGACTTTTTTTTATTTAACGTAAACAACACCAAGTTTACCAAAAGCGACTTCTCCACGGATAATTAAGGTTTTGTTTGTTGGTGCTACAGGAGCGTCTGCCTTGGCTGCACCAAAGGAGGTTTCTACTTTCAAATCGACACGCCAGTGTTGTGGAACATAGACAGTTGCATTACCAAAAGCCACTTCGATATTCAGAGTGGCAAAATCACCTAACATCTCTGCGTTATCATAGTAGATTTTTGCGTCGCCAAAAGCGACTTCCACTTGGTCATCTACAAGATCTTGATCTTGTTTATAAAAGGTTCCACTACCAAAAGCAACTTCCTTATCCGTGATGACTGTTCGCTCACCACTGTACCACCATTTTTTCCCGTACCAAAACTTACTTGAGTGAGTGAGATAGCCGACACCTAGCACTGCTAAGATGCTAGCCCAAAACAAGGACTGGTTTGGAATAGGAAAAATTTTATAAAAATGATTCGCAATCATTAAGGCTACTAGAGCGGTAAAAACTGCCGATGTCAGGTGACGACGAAGCAAAGCTTCAACTGATTGGTAGGCAAAAAAGACGATACCAAGTAAAGGCCATATTTTACCATCCAAAGAAGGAATTCCAAAGTTTCCTTGCAGCAAAATCCAGGCCGCTAGAACCAATAAAACAATACCAAATGCTTTCTTTTTCATGTCTTTTACCTCATGTTTCTAAGATTTTCTTTTAGGAGGGATTGGTAATGTCGTGAGACATGAACCTCCTTGTGGGTCTGATAAAAGGAAATGGTGCCAGTCCCTGAAAAGGACTTGTCCACTGAGTAAATCTGACGGATGTTTGCGATAGTTGACTTGGATACTCGAATAAAATAACGAGGCAAAATGGACTCCAACTCATAAAGTTTGAGACGAACTTCATAGGCTTCCTTCTGGTTATGAGCGTAGATCTTGCTCCCTTCTGTTTCAAAGAAGAGAATTTCTGACAGATCTAGATAATATTCACCTGTCCCCTTGTAAAAAGTCAATCTCGGAGCCTTTGACTCTTGCAAAAGTCGTTGCAAGTCTGTAATTTCATCTGTCAAAGTGGGGGTCTTAATGACAATTTCAGTCTCCTCTAAATTGCCGTCAATCTCAATTCGTAACTTCATCACATCTCCTTTCTGACTCTACTATATCAAAGCTAAGTTAGGAATACAAGGGCAAAAAAGCAAGTGGTCAATTTGAAGCAGTAAGTGGTTGTAGGACTAGCTTAACTTACATGTCAGAATAGGAAGAAAAGGAATCCCCACACCAGACCACAAGCATAGCCAACCAAGACATCCTTGGGATAATGAACGCCCCCTAAAATCCTTACCAATCCCAGCAAAGCTGATAAGAGCAAGCATGCTAAGCCAACAGGTAGACTAGCATGCAGACAGGCCATGGAGATGATGGTTGCCGAAAAAACATGGCGACTGGGCATCGACTGTCCCGAACTATCCTTTTCAAGCAGGGGACAGATATCCCAAGTTTCATAAGGCCGCGGGTGGTTGATTTTCTTACGAAAAAGAGACAAAATCACAAAACCTGATGCAGGAATAAGCACATAAACCCCAACTTGCTGACCCAGTCCTAGCTGCAGGTAAGTGGTGACTAGCAGGGTCAGATAGACCAGGGGCATAGTGACCGTCATCAAACGATTGAAACTGCGTAATAGAAATAAAAGGGTGGGACGACTGATTAGTCTGGAGCTGATATTTCGATACCATTCTTGATAATTTTTCATTAAATTTCTCATTCATTACCTTGTTTTCGTCTACAGGTGAGACGTTTGTCTTCTAGTATAGTGCAGAAAAAGAAGGCCGTCAAGCCTTCTTTTGATTTATTCTTCTGCTTCGTCTTCTGTGAACTGACTATTGTACAAGTCAGCGTAGAAGCCACCTTGTGCCATCAGTTCCTCATGGTTGCCTTGTTCGATGATATTGCCTTCTTTCATGACCAAGATCAAGTCTGCATTACGGATAGTTGACAAGCGGTGGGCAATGACAAAGGAAGTTCTACCTTCCATCAAACGGTCCATGGCTTTTTGGATCAATTCCTCTGTACGTGTGTCGACTGAGGATGTCGCTTCATCCAAAATCAAGAGCGGTGCATCCTTAAGAAGGGCACGAGCAATGGTCAAGAGTTGTTTTTGCCCAACAGACAAGGTCACAGTGTCATCCAAAACAGTGTCGTAACCATCTGGCAAGGTCATGATAAAGTGGTGGATTCCCACAGCCTTGCTGGCTTCCATCATTCGTTCATCACTGATGTCTGTCTGATTATAGATCAGGTTCTCTCGAATCGTTCCTTCAAAGAGCCAAGTGTCCTGCAAGACCATTGAAAAGGCATCGTGCACTTCAGAGCGCTTCATATCCTTGGTATCCACACCATCGATGCGGATACTTCCCTTATCTATCTCATAGAACTTCATCAAAAGATTGACAATGGTTGTCTTACCAGCCCCAGTCGGTCCAACGATAGCGACTTTCTGACCTGCATGAGCTGTCGCAGAAAAGTCATGGATGATGGTGCGCTCTGGTGTATAGCCAAAGGACACGTGATCAAAAACTACTTCCCCTTTCATGTCACTCAATTGTCTTTCCTTGTGAGATTCATCCTGCATCTCTGCTTCAGCTAAAAATTCTAATACGCGAGTCATGGCTGCACTCGCTTGTTGCAAGCTCGTAATCCCTTGGGCAATCTGTGACAGAGGTTGAGAGAAGGTCCGTACGTAAACCATAAAGGCTACAATAATCCCTATAGTGATATGCCCTTCTAACGCCAGCGCGGCTCCAACGATGATGACCAAGACATAACTAAAATTCCCAACAAAAATCATGGCTGGCATCATGATACCAGAGATAAACTGAGATTTCCAGATACTCTCATGCAAGTTTTGGTTTAAACCTGCAAATCTCGCTTTGGTTGAATCCACAGCATTGTAACTCGTCACAACATTGTGTCCCGAATACATTTCTTCTACATAACCATTGACGGCTGCTAGATTATTTTGCTGAGCTTTAAAATAACCCTGTGACTTGGCCATGATTACGGAAACCGCCGCAAAACCAACAAGGGTTGATACAACGGTTACCAATGCCAAAATCCAGTTCATCCCAAACATGGTCACCAAGACAGCAATCAACAAGAAACTAGCTGAAAGAACTGTCCCTAGACTTTGGTTGAGAGATTGCGCTGCCGTATCCACATCATTGGTCACGCGCGAAAGGGTGTCTCCTTGTGAATGACGGTCAAAATAGCCAAGTGGCAAACGATTGATTTTTTCAGCGATTGCCGTCCGCAAGCGTTTTGAAAAATGCTGAATGCTCGTTGAAAAGATATAGGCCTGTGTATAGTTAAGGATAGCTCCAAATACATAGAGAATCACTAAAAAGCTAGCAATACTTGATACAGCCTCTAAATCAATTCCAGTCATCAAACCATCTGAAATCAAGTTAGTAATTTCTTTAATCTTAGTTGGCCCATAAACTGTGATGATGCTTGAAATGACCGCAGCCACAACTGCTATTAGGAGAGGGAGTTGGAGGCCTGCCATATAAGGTTTGCACTGTTTCCAGACCGACACTTTTTTATTTTCCATGTTCCAATTCCTCCTTCGATAGTTGTGAGTAGGCAATTTCTTGGTAGACTTCGTTGGTAGCTAGAAGTTCCTTGTGGGTGCCTTGTCCCACGACCTTTCCTTGATCCAATACTAAGATCAGGTCGGCGTCCATAATGGTAGAAATCCGCTGCGCTACGATGAGCTTGGTCATGGATTTTGTTTTCTCAGCTAACTCTTGGCGTAAGATACGATCCGTCTTGTAGTCCAAGGCTGAAAAAGAATCATCAAAGATGAGAATCTCAGGTTTCCGAGCCAAGGCACGCGCAATGGCCAAACGCTGTCTTTGACCTCCTGAGAAGTTGGTTCCACCTTGGGCCACTTCTGATGCAAGTCCTGCTTCCTTATCCTCGATAAAGGTTTTAGACTGGGCCAATTCTAGAGCTTGCCACATATCAGTCTCACTTAGAGGAGTTTCTTTGCTCTTACCAAAATCTAAGTTCTCCTTGACATCTCCAGAAAAGAGTACAGCTTTTTGTGGAATATAGCCGACCTTATTGCGCAAATCTTCCAAATCGTAATCTTGCACATTAACTCCGTCCACTAGGATTTCTCCATCTGAGACGTCGTAAAAACGAGGCAAGAGGTTGACAAGCGTAGACTTACCAGATCCAGTTGATCCGATGAAGGCTACGGTTTGACCCGCTTCTACTTTGAAAGTGACATGTTCCACGACTGCTTCTGAGTTTTTAGAGTAGCGGAAAGTCACATCACGGAATTCCACTTGTCCTTGAACTGAAGGATCCGCTGTCTGTGCATGACTAGGATTTTCAATAGAAGAATGCAAATCCAATACTTGATTGATACGTCCTGCCGAAACCAAGGTACGAGGAAGAACGATAAAGAGTGCTCCCATAAGAAGGAAGCCCATCACTACCTGCATAGCATAGGACATGAAGACCACCATATCACTAAAGAGTGGCAGACGTTCTGCCAAACTTGCATCGTTGATGATATAGGCACCAATCCAGTAAATGGCTAAACTTAATCCACTCGAAATCGCCATCATAATCGGGTTCATAATAGCCATCAATCGATTGACAAAGAGATTGAGACGAGTGACTTCATCGTTGGCTACTTCAAATTTTTCATCTTGGTAATCTTCCGCATTGTATGCGCGAACAACTCGAATCCCTGTCAAGCTTTCACGAGTAATGCTATTGAGTTTATCTGTAAGTCTTTGAATGACGGATTGTTTTGGAAAGGCCAGAGTCATGAGAACAGTTGTCATCAGAACATTGACAATAACAGCCACCACTACTGCCCAGAGCCAGTATTCCGATTTTCCAAGGATTTTTCCAATGGCCCAGATAGCCATAATTGGCCCACGAGTAACTACTTGCAAGCCCATGGTAAAGAGCATCTGTACTTGGGTAATATCATTGGTTGTCCGAGTCAAAAGACTAGGAATAGAGAAACGTTTAATTTCTGTCTGAGAATAATCCAATACACGATTAAAAATATCACTGCGTAAATGAGCCGTATAGGATGCTGCAACACGAGCCGCAAAGAAACCAACTGTTACAGAAGACATAAAGGCTAGGAGAGATAAGCCCATCATCTTCGCAGCAGGAGACCATAGTTGTCCTAACTCCGTACCCGGTGTTCCAATCAATTCTGTTATTTCTGAAATATAAGTCGGTACCTCTAACTCGAGATAGACCGAGAAACAAGTGAAAAGAATCGTAAGGACAATCATCCCCCACTCTTTTCCTGTAATACGTTTAGCGAGTTTCTTCATTCTCTCCTCCTATCTTCTCAACATTTGCTTGTAGTTGCCCGAGTACCTTTTCAAAGATTGTCAAGTCTGACTTTGAAACCCCCTCTAGCAGACTCTGATCAATCCGATCAAAAAAAGCCTTAACTTTTTGCATCTGCGAACGCGATTTCTCCGTCAGGCGAACAAATTTTGCCCGCTTATCGCTCGGGCTCGCCTCTAACTCAACCAAACCATTTTGTACCATGCGCTTGACTAAATTACTCGCAACAGATTTAGTAATATTGAGTTCCTGTTCAATATCTTTAATCAAGACCAAGTCTTGGTTTTCCTCACGACCATCCAAAAAACGTACAACCTGGCCTTGAGGTCCACCCATAAATTCAATGCCACATCGCTTAGCTTCTTTCTGTACCATCAGATGAACCTGGTGTCCAAAACGTTTAAACATTAACATCGGCTTGTCCATGATTGCTCCTTTCTTATCTTTTAAATAGTTCTCACAAGAACTATTTAAGTTTCCATGAGAACTATTCTATCACTTCCAGAAGAAATGTCAAGAAAAAAGTTTCCAAGAGAACTACTTTGGCACAAATTGACATTATGCAATATTTTTTCTATAATAAGCACTAACTACCATGGATAGAAATCCATTCACTCGATGAAGGGAGAAAACTTTCAAATGAAACCAGAAGAACAAAAAGTTTTAGGGATTTTAGCAACTATTTTTGGAGCCATCGCACTTTTAGGGTCTTGGATTCCATTTATTAACTATCTATCGTTTTTCATCGCCATCGTCGCATTTATCTTGGGGATTATCGGCCTTATCGTCAACCTCAAAAAACGAAAAACAATGGCCATTATCGGAACATCCCTCGCAGTTGCCTCTGTTGTACTTTTCTTTACGACTCAGGTACTGTACGCTAATGTCTACAAAGAGTTTGTCAGGGAGTTTAACCGTTCCTACAGCGAGGCGAGTGCCTCAATGGAACGCGAAGAAGAAAGCGACTTGACAGATGATAGCGCCTATTCCATCCCTGAGGAGGAAGAAAACGATACCTTCACCTGGACCCAAGAACAGTTCGACGCCTTAATCGAAGGTGACCTTGACAACAAAGGAAAAGGTGGTACCAACTACAAGGATATTATCAAAAAACACGGACTACCAGACTCCGAGTTTGACTCCACTATCGGAGGGTACGATACGAAAAAAATCACCTATATCTCCATTGGAGACAAGATCAAGACTGTTACCTTAACTTTTGCAAAACAGGATAATGGAGAGCTCTTACTAGTTCATAAAATAGCTGTAGGCCTAGGAGAAAGACAGCAGCAAAGAGATTCTGGAACCAGAATCTAATCTCAAATATAAAAAGCGAACAGCTAGTAAAACTGTTCGTTTTTCTATTAGAATCCATCTACGTTTGTGTAGATTTTCTGTACGTCTTCGTCGTCTTCAAGAACGCTGTAAAGTTTTTCAAAGGTTTCAAGGTCTTCGCCTGACAATTCTACTTCAGACTGAGGAATCATTTCCAATTCAGTCACTTGGAATTCTTGGATACCTGACTCACGAAGGGCAACAATAGCTTTGTGAAGGTCTGTTGGAGCTGTGTAAACCGTGATTGTTCCTTCTTCTGCTTCTACATCGTCCACATCCACATCAGCTTCGAGCAAAAGTTCAAAGATAGCATCCGCATCTTCACCTGCAAATACGATAACACCCTTGTTGTCAAAGAGGTAAGAAACAGAACCTGAAGCGCCCATATTTCCGCCATTTTTACCAAAAGCAGCACGAACGTTCGCAGCTGTACGGTTGACGTTTGAAGTCAAGGTATCAACGATCAGCATAGAACCATTTGGTCCAAATCCTTCGTAACGTCCTTCTGTAAAGGTTTCGTCTGTGTTTCCTTTTGCTTTATCAATCGCTTTATCGATAACGTGTTTTGGCACTTGGGCTTGTTTAGCACGGTCGATAACGAATTTCAAAGCAGTGTTTGATTCTGGGTCTGGATCACCTTTTTTAGCTGCTACATAGATTTCTACACCAAATTTTGCATATACTTTAGAGTTAGCTCCATCTTTAGCCGTTTTCTTAGCTACGATATTGGCCCATTTACGTCCCATTAGGAATCTCCTTTTTTCACATTTTAATCTTTCTTATTATAACACAAGTTTTTTCGATTTTCACTAGAGGAAATGGATTTTATTCAGCAAATCCAGCTAGAATTGTCCTTTGGCTGCCAAGATTGCCTTGCCTTCTTTTATCAAGGGATGACGGAATAGTGAGAAGTACAGTTGAATGGTCATGGCAACCCAGATAAGGGGTTCGCAAAGGATAACTCCCCTATACCCTGCCCAAGGGATAATCAAGACCACAAAAACGATTTTCCCGATTAGTTCTATAAAACTGGAAACAAGTGGTAAGATTTTTTGCCCCAAGCCCTGCAAACAATTCCGATAAATCAATAAGAGGCTCAAAATCGGATAAAAGACTGAACTGATTTGCAGGTAGAGAGTGCCATTTTCTACCAAGTAAGTATCTGTCGAACTGGCTAAGAAGGAAACCAAGGTGGGACTGGTAAAAAAGAGGAAAATACAAACAAAACCTGCCCAGGACATGCTCAAACGACTACCGATTCGAAGTCCTTGAACAATGCGGTCTGGTCGCTTAGCCCCGAGATTTTGAGAGGCAAAGGTCGTCATGGCAGAAGAAATAGCCGTCATCGGAAGCAGAGCAAAGGCCATAATGCGTCTAGCTGCTGTTTGAGCACTAATAATCACAGCTCCAAAGGTATTGACCGAAGATTGTAAAATCACGCTACCGATAGACACAATCGAACTCATCAAACCCATAGCCAAACCTTGCTCTAAAAGATCCGCGTACAAGGCCTTGCTCCATTTAAAATGCTTGAGTTGAGGGAGCAGTTCTGGAACGCTCTTGCGAATATAGTAAAAGCAAAGAACCGCTGATAAGCCTTGCGAGATAATGGTAGCAAGCCCCGCAGATTGAACTCCCAGATGCAGTTGCGTAATGAAATACAAATCCAGAACCACATTGACCAAGGCAGAAAAAATCAGAAAGCCAAGGGCTGCTAGACTATCACCAATGGACCGCAACAAGCCTGCAAAGAGATTATAAGCGAAGCTGACGCCTACACAAGTCACAATCATAGAAATATATTGATAGGATTGGGGAAGGATTTCTGCAGGGGTATCTAAATATTGCAAGAGTGGATACAGACCAACAAAGCCCATCAGCATGACCAAAATACTGAGAAGCCCTCCTAAAATCCAGGTTGCTGCTACTGCTTCTTTAATTTTAGTGAAATTACGAGCTCCATAATAGCGAGCAATGACGATCCCCATGCCATTTCCAACACCTAGAGTAAAGCCTATAATCAAGTCAAAAATGGCCGTTGTCGCCCCTACTGCAGCCAAGGAATCTTGACCAAGAAAACGCCCAACAATCAAGACGTCAGCTGTATTATAAAGCTGTTGGAAAATATTTGACAGCAAGATTGGAAAGGCAAAGCTTAACAGCGCAGGAAGAATAGGACCATGTATCAAGTCCACGGATCGTTTCTTATTCATAAAGCTATTATATCAGCTTTCCAGAGGACCGACAAGATTCTTTAACGAATCCTGAAATCAATTGCTTACAGAGAGACAATTTGCTATAATCAAGAAAAGGAGGTCACTTATGAGTTTGACCAGTCAATTAATAACCGATGTGTTTCCAGATCTTGATAAAGTTGAAAAGCTAAATAACGAAGCTTTCCCCGAGGAAGAACGGGTCCCTCTTTCTGAGTTTTTGCGCTATCAGGACCGTGATGACGCCCACTTTTTTGCTTTTTATAACGAAGAAGAATTTGTTGGCTTTGCTTTTGCCATCTCCAACCAAAAGGCCTTCTATATTAGCTTTTTTGCCATCATGCCTCACTTAAGAAGTCATGGGTATGGAAAAGAGATCATCGAAAAGCTGACTGATTTTTACCAGCGAACCATGTTACTAGAAGTCGAGCGCTTGGATGAAGAATGCGATAACTTGGAGCAGAGAAAGGCTCGCATGGACTTCTATCGACAAAATGGCTTTAAAACAGCCAACGCTTTTCTAGAGTACGATGATCTGAGTTTTGAAATCCTCTACCGTGGCGACCATTTTGACGAAGAAGCCTATCGCGACATCTTCCAGAAGTTGCAAGATGAACATTATTTTGACTTTCATATCGAGTATCGTCGTTTTAGTGACCATTAGTTCTTTCATCTGAAACAAACATAAAAAGTAGCAGTTCCTATCTGCTACTTTTTATGTTATTCTTCAATTTCGATTTCAAGTCCATCGCCTAGGTCAAGTGTCACTTCTTGGTTAGGTGCTAAATCCTCAACGACAGAAGTGGGAGTTGTTCCTTCTTCATCTTCAATCAAGCCATATTGAACACGGACTTGATGGTCAATCTCATCAAAGACTTCTGGGTGATCTGCCAAGTATTTCTTAGCATTTTCAGAACCCTGACCGATCTTTTCATCCTTGTAAGAGTACCAAGCTCCTGCTTTTTTGATGATATCGAGATCACTTGCAATCTTCAAAAGCTCACCGGTCTTAGAAATACCTTCTCCGTACATGATTTCAACAAAGGCTTCCTTAAATGGTGGAGCCACCTTGTTTTTCACGACCTTGATCTTGGTTTCTTTACCAACATTGGTATCTTTTTGATCACCAGTTCCTTTGATTTGCGTGCTTCCACGAACATCCAAACGGACTGAAGCGTAGAATTTCAAAGCACGTCCACCAGGTGTTGTTTCTGGATTTCCAAACATGACCCCAACTTTTTCACGCAATTGGTTGATAAAGATGGCAATTGTTTTGGTCTTATTGATAGAAGCACCAAGTTTACGCATGGCCTGGCTCATCATACGAGCTTGCAAACCAACGTGGCTGTCTCCAATATCCCCATCAATTTCCGCACGAGGTACAAGGGCCGCAACTGAGTCGATAACGACAAGGTCAACTGCACCTGAGTCAATCAATTTTCCTGCAATTTCAAGACCTTGCTCTCCTGAGTCTGGTTGTGACAAGAGCAGTTCATCAATATTCACACCAAGTGCCGCAGCATAGGCTGGGTCAAGGGCATGCTCCGCATCGATAAAGGCAGCGATACCGCCTTCTTTCTGTGCTTGCGCAACAGCGTGAAGGGCAACCGTTGTCTTACCAGATGATTCTGGTCCATAGATTTCGATGATACGTCCTTTAGGATAACCACCTGAACCAAGGGCAATGTCAAGAGCCAATGAGCCTGAACTCATGACTTGCACTTTTTGCTCTGCACGTTCACCCAAACGCATGATTGAACCTTTACCGAAGTCTTTCTCAATCAATTTAAGAGCATCGTTCAAGGCTTTTTCACGATCCGCTCCAAACTTTTTTGAAATTTCATCTAATTTTTTTGGTTTTTTCGCCATTCTATTCTCCTGTATTCTAATAGTCCTAAGACCTATCTACTATTATATCAAAAGTTAGTCACTTAATAAAGCCTTGCGAACTAGGTTAAAGGCATGCATGACCGCGATATGTCGAACATCTGCTCGGCTCCGTCCTGCGATATTAGCCTTGATAACTTCTGTCCCTTTTGCATGTGCCAAGCCGATAAAGACTGTCCCAGCTGGATGCCCCTCTAGGCTATCTGGCCCAGCCACACCTGTCAGACTGACTCCATAATCAGACTGAGTCTTGAGCCGTGCCTGCTCTGCCATCTTTTTAGCCGTAAACTCTGAAACGACCCCGTGTTCTTTCAGCTCTTGCTCGGAAATATCCAGCATCTTGGACTTTTCTTCTAAGCTGTAAGTGACAAAACCGCCATTAAAGATGGCAGAAACGCCCGAAAAGCCTGCTAATGTCGCTTGAAAGAGGCCTGCTGTTAAGCTCTCCGCTGCAGTAATGCTTTTCTTTCTCTTCTTAAGCTCTTCTACAACGACACTTGCTAGGCTAGTCTCCTCCCCATATCCATAACAGATGTCTCGCAGAGAAAGTTCCTCGAAAGTCTGGCGATCTAAGATTTGATTTTCCAAGGTGTCCAAGGCTTGATCAGCCTTTTCTTGACTGACTGCTTTTGTGGACAAGCGTAAGGTCACTTCTCCCGTTTTGGCATAAGGTGCCAAGGTCGGATCAGTTTGATGGTCAATCAAATCCGCCAAAATGGTCACCAACTGACTTTCACCAATCCCAAAGAAACGGAGCACACGTGAGTATAACTTGGTACCAGTCATTAACTTAGGTAAGAGCTGATTTAAGACCATGGGTTTCAGCTCACTAGGAGGTCCTGGAAGGACTACGTAAGTCACGCCATCCACTTCCGATACCCCTCCTACTGCTAAACCTGTCTCATTTGGCAATGGAGTTGCCCCTTCTACAATTTGAGCTTGCCTCTCGTTATTGGGTGTCCGAGCATAGTCAGGTCTATGAGCAAAAAAGACATCCAGTTTCTCTTGCGCTTGAGGGTCAAACACTAAGTTTTTTCCCAAAAATTTTGCCAGAGTTTGTTTGGTTAAATCATCCTCAGTCGGTCCCAAGCCCCCTGTCAAAATGACTAGACTGCTACGCGAGCTCGCAATCTCTAGCAAGGACATGAGACGCGCTTCATTATCTCCCACAGCTGTTTGGAAGTAGACATCTACTCCAATTTCTGCTAGCTTTTCTGATAAAAACTGGGCGTTGGTATTGACGATCTGCCCTGTCAAAATTTCCGTTCCTACAGCAATAATTTCTGCTTTCATCTTTCCTCCTACCTATCTATTCGGATTCTTTTTGAAAAAATCGCAGGAAAGTCCCACGATTTGATTCTTTGTTTTATTCTATCTCTTCGTTTGAAGCATTTGTGGAAGGTGCTGTTCGACCATAAAGATTTTCATACAGAACAGCGTTGGTCTCCAACTCTGCTACGTCCTCTCTCCCTAGGGAACGACGCAAGAGATTTTGCATTTCTAGCATATGCTCTCTCGTTACGATTTGGTAAGAGATTCCTTGCAACTCAGCATCTTCACCACGAAGTTGATGAGTTTCGATGTTTTTAAAGGAATCTTGGTAACCAAGTAGTTGTGGGATACTGGAGGCAGACAAATCAACATTTGTCTGCATATTATCACTAAGCGCTTTTAAGATAGCTTGATAATGACTGATACTATTGAGGCTCAAGACCTTTTCCATAATCTTTTGAATGACTTCACGTTGACGTTTTTGACGACCATAGTCTCCCTCAGGATCCTGATAACGCATCCGTGAATAGACCAGGGCTTCCTCACCATTCAAAGTTTGCTCACCGACTCCAATCGAGATTTTATTAAATTCTTCCTGATCAGCAATCGAAATTGGGAAACCGAGTGTGTTATTTACTGTGATGCCCCCAACTGCATCAACTAGCTGTTGGAGTCCTTGCATGTTGACCATCACATAACGATCGATATGAATGTTCATCATTTTTTGAATGGTTGAAATAGCCAACTCTGCACCGCCATTGGCATAGGCAGCATTGAGTTTTGCTTCCTGAACTTGGCCATTTCCAGTCTCAATCTTGGTTAAAATATCCCGTTCTAAACTCATCATAGTAGTTTTCTTGGTTTTCGGATTGACTGTCAGAAGAATCATGGAATCACTATTCCCCGCCCAAGGGTCTGTACGTTCTACATTTCCCGTATCTACCCCCATCAAAAGAATGGTCAAAGGCTCTGTCGCCTCAATCACGTTGGTTTCTTCACCAATTTTCTTATAAGTTTTTTTACTTAAGGTTTCAGTTCCTTGATAATAAATAGTATAGGCATATGCACCCACACCTAAAGCCGTTACTGCTAGAAAAGCTAGTAGCATTCCGATTATTTTTTTTACCATCTTATCATTTATCTATCAGTCTACCCATCAGGTAAACGTCTAAAAATATCCCTTCTTTTAAATAGGCTCCTCTTTCTTGTAAGCCTTCTGTAACAAATCCAAACTTTGAATAGAGGTGGATAGCCGCCTCGTTGCGCTTTTGTACACTGAGCTGCAAACGACGCAGAACTCCACTAGTTTTAGCCCACTCAATTCCCTCTTCAAGGAGTATGCTTCCTAAGCCATGATTCCAAAACTTCCTTTGGATGACCAAAAAGATATCCCCGATGTGGCGAATCCGTATACGCTGCTCTGCCGTGATGTTCAAAACACCTGCAATTTCATCATTCAGGAAGGCTAGGAGAGTGATTTGGTTATCTGAAGTCGCTTGCTTTTCAATAAAAAGCGCCATTTCAGATTCTGTCATCAGGATACCATTTTCATCCAAACTGGTGAAATCTGTCTCCTGACCAACTAAATCCAAGAATGCAACCAAAGCAGCAGCATCCTGAGCTTCAGCCTCACGAATACAAAGTTCATACTCCATCTTGAAGCTCCTTGATCAGTTGTTCAGCACGAGAACCCTGAGCGGTAAAATAGAGGCGACGACCCTCAGCCTCTTTCAAGAGTTCCAACTCCAAGTAGGAATCTGGTAAATCCTCACCCAAAAGATGTCCCCACTCGATAACGGTCACACCACCACCAAAGAGAAACTCATCCAAGTCAATCGAATCAGCATCCCCCTCAATCCGATAGACATCCAAGTGGTAGAGCGGAAGGCGACCCTCATACTCTCTCACGATGGTGTAGGTTGGACTTTTGATCATCTGACGAATCCCTAAGCCCTTGGCAAGACCCTTTGTAAAGGTTGTTTTACCAGCACCCAATTCACCAGACAGGATCAAAACATCATTTTTTTGGAGCAAGGTTCCTAGGCGTTCTCCCAGATTGATCAGCTCTTCTTCATTTTTTGTGTACATGCTACTATTATACCAAAAAGTTCTATTTTATGTAAATTTTCTTTACAAACTTACTATAACAAATTTGGTGAAATAGGGAATTTTTATTGATAGAAAAGCGTTTTTAGAAGAATATACACATGGCGCTAACAAGTAAAATATCTCGGATCACATGACCGTAAAAGGAAAATTCTCTTCTCATAGATTTTGGAAATAAAAACCGAGCAAAAATGAAGCCTAAACCAACATAAAAAACAATGGATAAAACTGTCATTGGATTTCTCAAGAACAGCAAGGTTGCCAGAACTGTCAGGACAACTGTTTTTTTCTTATTGAGAGTGGTTCCCAAATCTCGGCTGTATTTTTCAAATGGTAAAAAGACAAGTAAATCAATCCCAAACAAGAAAAAGAAGGAAGGCAAGAAAAGATCTACCAACTCTTGCTGAACAGCTGTCTGTGTTAAAATAGTCTCCGACAACACCAGACAGACGCCTACTAGGTTTAAAACCAACAAGATACTATAAAATAGTTTCACTTTTTTCTGACTGTTTATAATGCTATGAACATCCTGATCTCGAGTATAAAAGAAATTCATCCCTGCGCACAGACCTGATGCCAATACGATAAACACTAGAAAATAGGCACTTGATTGCTTTAAGGTTAAGATGGATCCCTTCCACAGTAAACAGCTACTCAGACTAATCTGGATCAAAGCCAGCAACAATAAGATGCGAATTGATTTTATCATTTTCAGTTCTCCCTTCGTATACATGATTATACTCTGCGAGAAAGATAAAAATTCCCCTCTCTTCTCAAATGTCCAATTTTGACGCTCAACTGACAAAAATGAAAAACAGTTGAAGCGATTTGAGAGATATTGCGTCGTGCTCACCTAACCCCAATAGATAGAAGAGTAAAACAAAAGAGAGCCCGAAGGCCCTCTTATTTGCTTTTATTCTACTGTTTCTTCAACTTGGATTTCCACAGCGTCCTCTACTGGAGCAAGTTCTGTCTCTTCTTGTTCTGGAGCCAGATATGATGCTTCATTGATAGCCTGTGGTTCAAGGTTACGGTAGCGAGCCATACCAGTACCTGCTGGGATGATCTTACCGATGATAACATTTTCTTTAAGTCCAAGGAGATGGTCTTTCTTACCACGGATAGCCGCATCTGTAAGGACACGAGTTGTTTCCTGGAAGGAAGCCGCTGACAAGAAACTGTTGGTTTCAAGTGAGGCTTTGGTGATTCCCATAAGGACTGGACGACCTGTCGCTGGAACTCCACCTGCGATAAGAACATCCTTGTTAGCATCTGTAAAGTCGTTGATATCCATGAGGGTACCCATGAGAAGGTCTGTGTCACCTGGATCCATGACACGAACTTTACGGATCATTTGACGAACCATTACCTCAATATGCTTGTCACCGATTTCTACCCCTTGGCTGCGGTAAACTTTTTGTACTTCACCGAGAAGGTAGGTTTCAACTGACAAGACATCACGAACAGCAAGGAGACGTTTTGGTTGGATAGAACCCTCTGTCAATGCTGCACCACGAGAAACTTGGTCTCCAACTTCGACACGCATACGGGCTGTAAATGGCACCACGTATTCACCTTCGCCAGTTTCACCCTTAACAAAGACTTTCTTGGTACGAGTTGAAGCATCTTCTTCGATGGCTGTAACCTCACCCTTGACTTCAGTGATAACCGCTTCCCCTTTCGGATTGCGAGCTTCAAAGATTTCTTGGACACGAGGAAGACCTTGAGTGATATCGGTATTTGAGGCAACCCCACCCGTGTGGAAGGTACGCATTGTAAGCTGTGTACCAGGTTCCCCGATAGATTGGGCAGCAATTGTACCAACTGCTTCACCAACTTCAACCGCATCACCAGTCGCCAAGTTGATACCGTAACAGTGACGGCAGACACCGTGACGAGTGTTACATGTAAATACAGAGCGGATAGTAACTTCTTCCACGCCAGCATTGACAATTTCACGCGCCTTGTCTTCTGTAATCAACTCATTTGGACCGATGATCACTGCACCAGTTTCTGGATGTTTAACAGTTTTCTTAGTGTAACGACCATTGAGACGCTCTTCGAGAGACTCGATCATCTCTTTCCCTTCTGCGATAGAGCGGATCAAGAGACCACGGTCTGTTCCACAGTCATCCTCACGGATGATAACGTCTTGGGCAACGTCAACCAAACGACGAGTCAAGTAACCTGAGTCGGCTGTCTTAAGGGCCGTATCGGTCATACCTTTACGAGCACCGTGAGTTGAGAAGAACATTTCGAGTACTGACAAACCTTCGCGGAAGTTTGAAAGGATTGGCAATTCCATGATACGTCCGTTCGGAGCGGCCATCAGACCACGCATACCGGCAAGCTGTGAGAAGTTTGAGATGTTACCACGGGCTCCAGAGTCCATCATCATAACGATTGGGTTCTTAGGATCTTGGTTGGCAACCAAACGTTTCTCCAATTTTTCACGGGCTGCACGCCATTCAGCTGTAACAGCGTTGTAGCGCTCATCGTCCGTAATCATACCACGACGGAATTGTTTGGTGATTTGTTCTACACGTTTGTGTGATTCTTCGATGATTTCAGCCTTGTCATCAACGACTGGGATATCGGCGATACCTACTGTCAAACCTGCAAGAGTTGAGTGGTGGTAACCGAGGTTCTTCATGCGGTCAAGTAGGGCAGAAGTTTCTGTCGTACGGAAACGTTTGAAGATTTCAGCGATGATATTTCCAAGATTTTTCTTCTTGAATGGAGGGTTGAGTTCAAGATTGCTGATTGCTTCCTTGATATCTCCACCAAGTGGCAAGAAGTATTTAGCTGGAACACCTTCTGTTAAGTTAGCATTTGTTGGTTCTTGCAGGTAAGGTAGACCTTCTGGCATGATATCGTTGAAGAGGATTTTACCAACAGTTGTCAACAAGACCTTGTGTTTTTGCTCTTCTGTCCAAGGTTTGTTGAGGCTGTCTGTTGCAATACCAACACGTGAGTGGAGGTGAACATAACCATTGCGGTAAGCCATAACAGCTTCGTCACGGTCTTTGAAGACCATTCCTTCACCTTCACGACCAGCTTCTTCCATGGTCAAGTAGTAGTTACCCAAAACCATGTCCTGAGATGGAGTAACAACAGGTTTACCATCTTTCGGGTTCAAGATATGCTCAGCAGCAAGCATGAGGATACGAGCTTCTGCTTGAGCTTCTTCTGAAAGCGGTACGTGGATGGCCATTTGGTCCCCATCAAAGTCGGCATTGTAGGCTTCACAGACAAGTGGGTGCAAGCGAAGGGCCTTACCGTCAATCAAGACTGGCTCGAAGGCTTGGATACCCAAACGGTGAAGGGTCGGTGCGCGGTTCAAAAGTACTGGGTGTTCTTTGATCACTTCTTCAAGGATATCCCAGATACGTTCATCTCCACGTTCCACCAAGCGTTTAGCTGCTTTCACGTTTTGCACGATGTCACGGGCAACGATTTCACGCATGACGAATGGTTTAAAGAGCTCAATAGCCATTTCACGTGGCACACCACATTGGTACATCTTAAGAGTTGGACCAACGGCGATAACGGAACGTCCTGAGAAGTCAACACGTTTACCGAGCAAGTTTTGACGGAAGCGTCCTTGTTTACCTTTAAGCATGTGGCTCAATGATTTCAGTGGACGGCTACCTGGTCCTGTGATCGGACGACCACGACGACCGTTGTCAATTAAAGCGTCAACCGCTTCTTGAAGCATACGCTTCTCATTTTGAACGATGATACCTGGTGCATTCAACTCAAGCAAGCGAGCCAAACGGTTGTTACGGTTGATAACACGACGGTAAAGGTCATTCAAGTCAGATGAGGCAAAACGGCCACCATCCAACTGCAACATTGGACGAAGATCTGGTGGAATAACCGGAAGGATGTTGAGAATCATCCATTCAGGTTTATTTCCAGACTTGTAAAAGGCGTCCAAGACATCCAAACGACGGATGGCTTTGACACGTTTTTGTCCAGTAGCTGTTTTCAACTCTTCTTTGAGTTCAGCAATTTCTTTTTCAAGATCTACTTGTTTCAAAAGGTCTTGGATAGCTTCGGCACCCATCTTGGCAACGAATGATCCATAACCATACTCACGCAAGCGTTCACGGTATTCACGCTCTGTCATGATAGACTTGTGCTCAAGTGGTGTATCCTTAGGATCAATCACCACATAAGCCGCAAAGTAGATCACTTCCTCGAGGGCACGAGGACTCATATCAAGGGTCAAGCCCATACGACTTGGAATCCCCTTGAAATACCAGATGTGAGATACAGGAGCTTTCAACTCGATGTGCCCCATACGCTCACGACGAACTTTTGTACGCGTTACTTCAACCCCGCAGCGGTCACAAACAATCCCTCTGTAACGAATGCGTTTGTACTTACCACAAGCACATTCCCAGTCTTTTGTAGGACCGAAGATAACTTCGTCAAAGAGTCCTTCACGTTCTGGTTTCAACGTACGGTAATTGATTGTTTCAGGTTTTTTGACTTCTCCATAAGACCATGAACGGACTTTGCTTGGAGAAGCTAGGGTGATTTGCATACTTTTAAAACGATTTACATCAACCACTATTTCTTCCCTTTCTATTCTAAGTGAACTGCTTATTCTTGTTCAGCAGCTTCTTCTGTTGCTTCCGCTTTTGCAGTTTCTTCAGCTTCAAATGCTGCTTTTGCATCTTGGGCTGCTTTTTCGCGGGCTTTTTCAAGGTCATCTACGTGGATGACATCTTCGTCCATTCCTTCATCCAAGTCACGAAGTTCCACTTCTTGATCATCTTCGTCAAGGACACGCATGTCAAGACCAAGAGATTGCAATTCTTTTACAAGAACTCGGAAGGATTCTGGGACACCTGGTTTTGGAATTGGTTTTCCTTTTGTGATAGCTTCATAAGCTTTCAAACGTCCGTTGATATCGTCAGACTTGTAGGTCAAGATTTCTTGAAGGACATTTGACGCACCGTAGGCTTCAAGAGCCCAAACCTCCATCTCACCGAAACGTTGTCCACCAAACTGAGCTTTACCTCCGAGTGGTTGTTGGGTAACGGTTGAGTATGGTCCGACTGAACGCGCGTGCAATTTATCGTCAACCATGTGGTGGAGTTTGATCATGTACATGACACCAACTGATACACGGTTGTCAAACGGCTCACCTGTACGTCCATCGTAAAGGATTGTCTTGGCATCGCTATCCATCCCTGCTTCTTTAACGGTTGACCAAAGGTCTTCAGAACTTGCTCCGTCAAAGACTGGCGTTGCGATGTGGATACCAAGAGTACGAGCTGCCATACCAAGGTGAAGCTCCATAACCTGACCGATATTCATACGTGATGGCACCCCAAGTGGGTTCAACATGATATCGACTGGAGTTCCATCTGGAAGGTAAGGCATGTCTTCTACAGGAACGATACGAGAGACAACCCCTTTGTTTCCGTGACGTCCGGCCATCTTATCTCCGACCTTGATCTTACGTTTTTGAGCGATGTAGACGCGAACCAGCATGTTAACACCTGATTGCAACTCATCTCCATTTGCACGGGTAAAGATCTTGACATCACGAACGACACCATCGGCACCGTGAGGTACACGAAGAGAAGTGTCACGCACTTCACGAGACTTGTCTCCGAAGATAGCGTGCAAGAGACGTTCTTCAGCTGAGAGGTCTTTCTCTCCCTTAGGTGTGACTTTACCTACAAGGATGTCCCCTTCTTTAACCTCAGCACCTATACGGATAATACCCATTTCGTCAAGGTCTTTAAGGGCATCTTCACCAACGTTCGGAATTTCGCGAGTGATTTCTTCAGGCCCAAGCTTTGTATCGCGTGTTTCTGATTCGTATTCCTCGAGGTGGACAGATGTATAAACATCGTCTTTCACCAAGCGTTCGCTCATGATAACGGCATCCTCGAAGTTGTAACCTTCCCATGTCATGTAGGCAACGATTGGGTTTTGTCCAAGCGCCATTTCCCCTTTTTCCATAGAAGGTCCATCAGCGATAAAGTCGCCTTTTTCAACGACATCGCCAACTTTAACAAGTGTACGTTGGTTGTAAGCAGTACCTGAGTTTGAACGACGGAATTTTTGGATGTGGTAAACATCTAGCGAACCATCTTCACGGCGTACTTCTACCTTGTCAGCATCTGCGTAAGTAACTTTACCATCATACTGAGCAATAACAGCCGCTCCAGAGTCATGGGCTGCTTGGTATTCCATACCAGTACCAACGTAAGGTGCTTTTGGATCAATCAAAGGCACAGCCTGACGCTGCATGTTGGCACCCATGAGGGCACGGTTGGAGTCATCGTTTTCCAAGAAAGGAATACATGCAGTCGCAACGGCAACTACCTGTTTTGGTGACACGTCCATGTAGTCAACCACTTCTGCTGGATACTCCTGGTTGACCCCTTGGTGACGTCCCATGACAACTTTCTCAGCAAAAGTACCATCTTCGTTGAGGCGAGAGTTAGCCTGCGCTACAGTAAATTCATCTTCTTCATCGGCTGTCAACCAAACGATTTCGTTTGTGACTACACCTGTTTCACGGTCAACCTTACGGTATGGTGTTTGAACAAAACCATACTTGTTCAAGTGCCCGTAAGATGACAAGTTATTGATCAAACCGATGTTAGGTCCTTCAGGTGTCTCAATTGGACACATACGACCATAGTGAGTATAGTGCACGTCACGTACTTCATATCCTGCACGGTCACGTGTCAAACCACCAGGTCCTAAGGCTGACAAACGGCGTTTGTGAGACAACTCAGAAAGCGGGTTGTGTTGGTCCATGAACTGTGACAACTGTGATGAACCAAAGAATTCTTTAACCGCAGCTGTTACAGGACGGATATTGATAATTTGTTGTGGTGTTAAAACTTCATTGTCCTGAACAGACATACGTTCACGAACATTACGTTCCATACGAGAAAGTCCAAGACGTACTTGGTTGGCAAGCAATTCACCAACTGCACGGATACGACGGTTCCCAAGGTGGTCGATATCATCTACACGTCCGATACCTTCAGCCAAGTTGAGGAAGTAGCTCATCTCTGCAAGGATATCCGCAGGAGTTACAACACGAACCTTGTCGTCTGGATTGGCATTTCCGATGATGGTTACGACACGGTCTGGGTCCGTTGGAGCAACAACCTTGAATTTTTGAAGCACAACTGGTTCTGTCAAAACAGCTGCATCGTTTGGAATATAAACAATTTTGTTCAAGTCGCCATCCAAGTGACTCTCGATACTTTCAATCACGCTACGAGTCATAACGGTACCAGCTTCTACCAAGATTTCTCCTGTTTCAGGATCTACCAATGGCTCAGCGATGGTTTGGTTGAGCAAGCGTGTCTTGATGTTCAATTTTTTATTGATCTTATAACGACCAACAGCTGCCAAATCGTAGCGACGTGGATCAAAGAAACGAGCCACAAGCAAGCTACGTGAGCTTTCAGCGGTCTTAGGCTCACCTGGACGAAGGCGTTCGTAGATTTCTTTCAAGGCTTCGTCTGTACGAGAGTCCATTGGATTCTTGTGGATATCTTTTTCAACAGTATTGCGAACCAACTCACTATCACCAAAGATATCAAAGATTTCATCATCACCTGAGAAACCAAGCGCACGAACCAAGGTCGTAAAAGGAATCTTACGAGTACGGTCGATACGAGTATAAGCGATGTCTTTTGAGTCGCTTTCAAGTTCCAACCAAGCTCCACGGTTAGGGATAACAGTTGAACCGTAACCCACTTTACCGTTTTTATCAACTTTATCGTTAAAGTAAACACCTGGTGAGCGGACCAACTGAGATACGATAATACGTTCACCACCATTGATGATGAAAGTGCCCATTTCTGTCATGATTGGGAAATCACCAAAGAAGACTTCTTGAGTCTTGATTTCGCCTGTTTCTTTATTGATCAAGCGGAAGGTTACAAAAATGGGTGCTGAGTAGCTAGCATCGTGGATACGAGCTTCTTCGAGCGTGTATTTTGGTTCCTTGATTTCATAGCCAACAAATTCTAACTCCATTGTGTCTGTGAAGTTTGAAATTGGCAATACATCTTCAAACACTTCCTTAAGACCATGGTCTAGGAAAGCTTTGAATGAATCCGTTTGAATTTCAATCAAATTTGGTAAGTCAAGAACTTCTTTGATTCTTGAAAAACTACGACGGGTACGATGTTTCCCGTATTGAACGTCATGTCCTGCCAAGATGATTCTCCTTTGTAAATAAAGTTCCAAGCCTTGTCAATCAGGCTTTTCTAATCGTCATATGGTTATAAAAAACCTTATCACCATGTCCCTTCGATGAATTTTCAGAATCTTTAAATCTTTGTTACAAGCACTCGAAAACCTGAAAAAAAGCACAAAAAGAGCAGCTAAATCCGACTTTTTCAGAAGATTTAACTGCTGTGAGTCCTGTCTGGACAATATTTCAGACAAAACCTACGACAAATGATTACTTTTATTATACCTTATTAGGTAAGATTTTTCAAGGTTTTTTACCATTTTTCAAACAATTTTTTCCTATATATTATTTTAAAATTTCAAGAGAATGAAGCATTATATTTTCTCTCAAAAACTAGGAAAACGCTTGCACTAATGTTTACCTCGTGCTATACTGATAAGGAACAACTACACAAGGAGAATTGTGATGAAAAAGATCCCATCTCAAACTGAGAAAAAAATGATTTACGGTATCCGTTCTTTGAAAAACGGAACTGGTTCTGTCCTTATTGGTGCCAGCATTGTCTTGCTTTCTGCTGCAATACCAACTATTTCGGCTAATGAAAACCTTCCCCAAACTCAGGAAAAGACTAGCGTTGTGACCAAGGCTCATACTGAGACTGAAACTAGTCAAGCACAAGAGCAAAGCCCTATTTCTGAGCAAAATAATGCAAACGCTTCCCTTGACGCTAAAAAAGAAGCTCCAGCTGTGGAAACTACAACAGCACCAGAAACACCTAAAACAGAAGATGCGACTACAAGCCAGGCTAACAGCAAGGAAGAAAAAGTAGATAACAGCACTTCGACGCCAACTTCAGATCAAAAACCACAAGCTGATACATCCTCTGAAGAACCCATCGCAGACAACCACTTCCGCATCCATGTAAAAAAACTCCCTGAAGAAAACAAAGATTCTCAAGGTCTTTGGACTTGGGACGATGTTGAAAAACCGTCTGAAAACTGGCCCAATGGAGCCAAGTCCTTCAAGGATGCCAAGCAAGATGACTACGGCTATTATCTAGATGTCAAACTCAAGAATGAGCAAGCCAAGAAAGTCAGCTTCCTTATTAACAATACCAAAGGGGATAACCTAACAGGAGACCGTTCGGTAGAACGCCTCTCTCCCAAAATGAACGAGGCTTGGCTAGATGAAAACTACAAGGTATACAACTACCGCCCTCAACCAGCAGGAACTATCCGTGTCAACTACTACCGCACCGATGGCAACTATGACAAAAAATCTCTTTGGTATTGGGGCGATGTCAAAAACCCAAGCAGTGGAGAATGGCCTGACGGTACTGACTTTACCGCAACTGGAAAATATGGCCGTTACATTGATATCCCACTCAATGAAGCTGCGAGAGAATTTGGATTTTTATTACTAGACGAAAGCAAGAAAGGCGATGATGTGAAAATCAGAAAAGAAGATTATAAATTCACAGATCTAAAAAATCACAGTCAGATTTTCCTCAAAGATGATGGCGAAACCATCTACACTAACCCCTACTATGTGCACGATATCCGCATGACTGGAGCCCAACATGTGGCTAAATCTCGTATCGAAAGCAGCTTTTCTACCCTAGTTGGAGCTAAGAAAGACGATATCCTCAAACACTCCAGCATCACTGATTACCAAGGGAATAAAGTAGTTATCACAGACGTGGAAGTGGATGAGGCAGGTAAAAAAGTGACCTATATCGGCGACTTCTCTGACACCCAACACCCTTACACTGTCAGCTACAATTCAGACCGCTTTACCACACGTTCAAGCTGGCGCCTCAAGGATGAGTCCTACAGTTACGATGGTCCACTCGGCGCAACTCTGAAAGAAGATGGCAAACGTGTTGACCTCACGCTCTGGTCTCCAAGTGCTGATAAGGTTTCTGTCGTTGTCTACGACAAGAAAGACCCTGAAAAAGTAGTCGGAACTGTCGCCCTTGAAAAAGGAGAAAAAGGCACCTGGAAACAAACTCTGGATGCAAACTCAGGTCTCGGTATCAGCAACTACACTGGCTACTACTACCACTACCAAATCGAGCGCCAAGGTAAAACTGTCCTCGTTCTTGACCCTTATGCCAAATCATTAGCGGCTTGGAACAGTGACCTAGCAAAAACAGATGCCGCTCATAAAGTCGCTAAGGCTGCCTTTGTCGATCCAGCAAAGTTAGGTCCACAAGACTTGACCTATGGAAAGATTCGTAACTTCAAATCACGTGAAGATGCCGTTATCTACGAAGCTCATGTACGTGACTTCACTTCGGATCCTGCCATCGCAAAAGACTTGACCAAGCCATTTGGTACCTTTGAAGCCTTTATCGAAAAACTGGACTATCTCAAAGACTTGGGTGTGACCCACATCCAGCTCCTCCCAGTCTTGTCTTACTACTTTGTTAATGAATTGAAAAACCATGAACGTTTGTCTGCCTACGCTTCAAGCAACAGCAACTACAACTGGGGATATGACCCTCAAAACTACTTCTCCTTGACTGGTATGTACTCAAGCGATCCTAAGGATCCAGAAAAACGTATTGCCGAATTCAAAAACCTCATCAACGAAATCCACAAACGTGGCATGGGAGCTATCTTGGACGTGGTCTACAACCATACTGCCAATGTTGATATTTTTGAGGATATTGAGCCAAACTACTATCACTTTATGGATGCTGATGGAACTCCACGGACTAGCTTTGGAGGCGGTCGTTTGGGAACTACCCACTACATGTCTAAACGTGTCTTGGTAGACTCTATCAAGTATCTGGTTGAAACTTACAAAGTAGATGGTTTCCGCTTTGATATGATGGGTGACCACGATGCGGCTTCTATCGAAGAAGCGTACAAAGCTGCACGCGCCCTAAATCCAAATCTTATCATGCTAGGTGAAGGCTGGAGAACCTATACTGGTGATGAAAATACGCCTGTACAACCTGCCGACCAAGATTGGATGAAAAAAACAGATACTGTCGCTGTCTTTTCAGACGACATCCGTAACAACCTCAAGTCTGGCTATCCAAACGAAGGGAAACCTGCCTTTATCACGGGTGGCAAACGCGATATCAATACCATCTTTAAAAATCTCATTGCCCAACCAACCAACTTTGAAGCAGACAACCCTGGAGATGTTATCCAGTATATCGCAGCCCATGATAACTTGACCCTCTTTGATATCATTGCCCAGTCTATCAAAAAAGACCCAAGCAAGGCTGAGAACTATGCTGAAATCCATCGCCGTTTGCGACTTGGAAACCTCATGGTCTTGACTGCTCAAGGAACTCCGTTTATCCACTCTGGTCAGGAATATGGACGTACCAAACAATTCCTTGATCCAGCCTATAAGACTCCTGTTCCTGAAGATAAGGTTCCAAACAAGTCTCACTTGTTGCGCGACAAGGATGGTAAACCATTTGTCTATCCTTACTTTATCCATGACTCTTACGACTCAAGTGATGCTGTCAACAAGTTTGATTGGACCAAGGCTACAGATAGCAAAGCTTATCCTGAAAATGTCAAGAGCCGTGACTACATGAAAGGTCTGATTGCTCTTCGTCAATCTACAGACGCCTTCCGACTCAAGAGTCTACAAGATATCAAAGGACGCGTCCAACTCATCACTGTTCCAGGACAAAATGGCGTTGAAAAAGAAGATGTGACCATCGGCTACCAAATCACAGCTCCAAACGGCGATGTCTACGCAGTCTTTGTCAATGCAGATGATAAGGATCGCGAATTCAACTTGGGAACTGCCTTTGCTCACTTGAGAAAGGCCGAAGTCTTGGCTGATGAAAATCAAGCAGGACCAGTAGGAATCGCTAAACCTCAAGGCCTTGAATGGACTGAAAAAGGCTTGAAAGTGAACGCTCTCACTGCTGTTGTTCTCCGCTTGTCTCAAGGTGGCGCCATCGTCGCTCCAGCTGTGGAAGAAAAACCAGAATTTAATCTTTCTAGCCTGGACGTTGAACCAGAACAAGGTCAAGCTCAAAACCTAGCCGCCAATCCTGAAACTCAAGAAACTGCTGCAGAGGCTCACTCTCAGAACCTCCTTCCAAACACAGGAACTGAGAGCAAATCCCTCCTTGCCCTTGCTGGATTCAGTATCCTTGCCCTTCTCGGACTTGGATGGTTGATAAAAAACAAGAAAAAGAAATAACACTCAATGAAAATCAAAGAGTAAACTAGGAAGCTAGCCGCAGGCTGCTCAAAGCACAGCTTTGAGGTTGTAGATAAGGCGAAGTTGACCTGGTTTAAAGAGATTTTCGAAGAGTATAACCTAGCCCTCCTATAGAGAAAACACCCCATGGTTAGAAGAATCTTCTAGTCATGGGGTGTTGTTTGCAGGCTCTATAATATTTGTAGTGGGTAAATCCCCTATGGATATTATGGAGCCTATTTTGTTGTAGAAAAAAAAGTCCCATAAGATCTATAATGAAAAGCGACCAAACCATCATTAGAAAGATTCATATGGAACCATTACATTTTATCACAAAACTACTCGATATCAAAGACCCAAACATCAAGATTGTAGATATCATCAATATGGATACACACAAGGAAATCATCGCTAAACTGGACTACGAGGCCCCAGCTTGTCCTGATTGCGGAAATCAAATGAAGAAATATGACTTCCAGAAATCTTCTAAAATTCCTTACTTTGGAACAACTGGTATGCCTACCAGAATTCTTCTGAAAAAGCGTCGTTTCAAGTGCTATCATTGTTCGAAAATGGCGGTGGCTGAGACTTCCCTAGTCAAGAAAAATCATCAAATCCCTCGTATTATCAATCAAAAGATTGCTCAAAAGTTGATTGAAAAGACTTCTATGACCGATATTGCTCATCAGCTGTCCATTTCAACTTCAACTGTTCTCCGAAAGTTCAATGACTTCCGTTTTAAACATGATTTTTCTCGTCTTCCAGAGATTATGTCTTGGGATGTTGAAACAGTCAGGGGAGTGACTGTTTCAATCGGGAGATGAAGATGAGCTTTATTGCGCAAGATTTTGACAAGCTTAATATCATCACCGTTCTTGAAGGCAGGACACAAGCTGTCATCCAAAATCACTTTCTTCGCTACGATAGAACTGTTCGCTGTCAGGTGAAAATCATTACGATGGATATGTTTAGGCCCTACTATGGCTTAGCTAAACGACTTCGCTTTCGAATTTCTAGGCTCAGGCTGAAACAGTCTGGTAGACTGTTTCACTCCCAAATGCAAAAATTGTACTAGATCGCTTTCACATTGTACAACATCTTAGCTGTGCTATGAGCCGTATTCGTGTCCAAATCATGAATCAGCTTGAGCGAAAATCCCATGAATACAAGGCTATAAAGCGCTACTGGAAACTCATTCAACAAGATGGTCGTAAACTCAGCGATAAGCGATTTTATCGCCCTACTTTTCGTATGCACTTGACGAATAAAGAGATTTTAGATAAACTATTGAGCTATTCAGAAGACTTGAAACACCACTATAATCTCTATCAGCTCTTACTGTTTCACTTTCAGAATAAAGAACCAAAGAAATTTCTCGGACTCATTAAGGACAGTCTAAAGCAGCTTCATCCTCTTTTTCAGACTGTCTTTAAAACCTTTCTCAAGGACAAGGAGAAAATCGTCAACGCCCTTCACTTACCTTATTCCAACGCAAAATTGGAAGCGACTAATAATCTCATTAAACTTATCAAACGAAATGCCTTTGGTTTTCGGAACTTTGACAATTTTAAAACTAGAATTCTCGTCGCTTTGAATATCAAAAAGGAGAGGACTGATTTAGTCCTCTCCAGCGTATGACTTTTTGGTAATCCACTACAGTTGACAAAGAACCAAAAAAAGATACTCACTTAAGTATCTTAGTCAATAAATCAATCGGGAAGACAGGATTCGAACCTGCGACACCTTGGTCCCAAACCAAGTACTCTACCAAGCTGAGCTACTTCCCGAGTTAAATAGAAAAAATGCACCCTAGAGGATTCGAACCTCTAACCGCCTGATTCGTAGTCAGGTACTCTATCCAGTTGAGCTAAGGGTGCTCATTATTATATGCCGAGGACCGGGATCGAACCGGTACGATCGTTTCCAATCGCAGGATTTTAAGTCCTGTGCGTCTGCCAGTTCCGCCACCCCGGCCTCTCTAAGCGAACGACGGGATTCGAACCCGCGACCCCCACCTTGGCAAGGTGGTGTTCTACCACTGAACTACGTTCGCATCGACCTCTTCTAGTTTTAATGCCGGCTACATGACTTGAACACGCGACCCTCTGATTACAAATCAGATGCTCTACCAACTGAGCTAAGCCGGCTAATTTCTACTATGCGGGTTAAGGGACTTGAACCCCCACGCCGTTAAGCGCCAGATCCTAAATCTGGTGCGTCTGCCAATTCCGCCAAACCCGCAAATATGACCCGTACTGGGCTCGAACCAGTGACCCATTGATTAAAAGTCAATTGCTCTACCAACTGAGCTAACGAGTCTAAAATAACTTCCGTTATCTTAAACGGTCCCGACGGGAATCGAACCCGCGATCTTCGCCGTGACAGGGCGACGTGATAACCGCTACACTACGGGACCTATGGGAGTTAACGGGATCGAACCGCTGACCCTCTGCTTGTAAGGCAGATGCTCTCCCAGCTGAGCTAAACTCCCAAAAAGGAAGCCTCTAAACTTCCTATTCTGCTAAGCGACTTCCATATCTCACAGGGGGCAACCCCCAACTACTTCCGGCGTTCTAGGGCTTAACTGCTGTGTTCGGCATGGGTACAGGTGTATC